>CAJAVP010000122.1 GCA_903945375.1 uncultured Methylococcaceae bacterium
AAATTATCAATAACATTACCGGCGTGGTTTGCGTCGGCTTGTTTGCGGCACGGCCTGCGGATGTGGTTTTGGTCAGTAATGGCGAAGAGATTTTGACGTTTTAATGAGTAGATGGCGGTTTGCTGCGCGAAACCGCCATAGGGGGTAGAGTGGGCACATGCTTGTCGTGCCCACGCGCAACAATTGAAAAGCCATGTAGTGGGCAAGCGGTTTTGCCAACCATTTCAATAACAAATGGTGGGCAGAACAGAGTTGCCCACCTTACCTGACTGAGGTAGCCAACGATTTAATTAAGAAAGAATTGGCGATTGGAGGGCGGTAATAGTAGTTTTGTAAGGTGTTTTGCTCGTGAACCCTCTTACAAAGATATTAGGTTAAGGTGAAAAAATGACTGAACAAACGAAAGAAAACTTAGATGATCTGCATAGAGAAAATGTCAAAGATGAAGTTAATCGTGTTGCAAAAGAAAATGAAAAAATAGGAACTGTTTTAGGAATGGGAGTAGGAAGTATTACATCAGTCGCTACTCTTTCTAGTTTAGGTACAGTACAGGGATTATCTGCAGCTGGCATATCTTCTGGCCTTGCTGCTGCAGGTGGGTTAGTCGGCGGTGGGATAGTGGCTGGGGCGAGTGTTATAGCAGCCCCAGTAGCAGTATTAGGGCTTATTGGTTATTCCATATTTAAATTCCAAGGTAATAAAGCACAAGCTCGTCTTGATGCAAAATTACTTAAAGAAGAACGTGATGGAATAAAGAAAGAGGTGACTGATTTAGAAGATTCACTCTATTTCGACTTCGAGCACGATTAGGAAAAATTAAAATGAGCATTATCGTAGAAATCCCCGAAGCATTTTCAAAGGCTTATAAATTGGGGAAAGTGGTTAGATATGGCACGGTGTTGAAAGATGTCAATACAGGGAGAATTGTGGCGCATTTAGCTGAATCGAAAAATCTCATTGATTTGGTTTCAAAAATACCAGCGAATCCAGCGCAAATGGTAACAGGATTAGTCAACGCCGCTTCGAGTGTTGCGGCAAACTATCAGTTATACAATCAGGGCATTCAACTTACAGAACAAGGAAAGCAACTCAGTCAATTAGCCGAACAAGTTACAAGTTTGGCTGGTCTCACAAAATTTGCTGTTGGTCTAAGTGGCGTTGGTGCAATTGCAAGTGTGGCAACGTTCGCGCTTTGTGCTTCTAAATTCAAAGCAATCGATAATCGCTTGAATAATATCGAAACGAGAGTTGATGCTGTTCTTGATAGCTTAGAAAAACAAGAAAGAAATACTGAAAAAAGAGAAATTAGGAATTATTTGTGCGAAATAAAAAGCAGTTTTGATTATTTAATTCCAACGGTGAGTCGTTCTAAGGTCGAGGAAATTCAACGCGATTTAAGCCGTGGATTTTCAGGCATTAACGTTTATCTCAAAGACAAAATTCACAGCTCGCCAAAACAGATTGACATTGACGATGTGATTTTTTTGTACAACACACTGACGATTACGGCGATGGGTGAATTTAGAGGTTTTGTGATCCTCAATGATGTCCAAGGTGCAAAACACATTTTGTACAAAAGGAAAATGGATTTGAATGATTTAAAAAAATCATTGACTCATATTTCAGAAGCCATTAAGGCTGATGACAATAAATTAAACAACGAACAGCTTAAAGAGAAAAAATACCAGTTTGAACTTTTGGTTAATAACGTCATGGCGTGTTATGCGGATTTTGATAGTCAAGGGTTTATCGTTTCGGAATATCTTGATAAAAAGAAAATTCAGTTAAAACATTATTATGAGGATATGGAAAACGATGACACGCGTAATGGCATCATCGTTGTTCCACATTAAGGTCATGTTGAGTCGGGTAGATTGGGTTGCGCTGTTTGCAACCCAATATTTTTGGCGACCATGTGTTGGGTTGCCAAACAGCAGGCAAACCAACCTACGACACTACCCTGCTAGTGCCCATAAAATGAATATGATGAAACGATTAATGGTGGTGTTACCCATGACATTTTTTCAATAAGAATACAGTCTAATTTAATTATGAGACCTAGAAACAATGCAGGATTGCGTCATCTGTTTGGCGTATTCTTTTTATTATGTCTGTTCAGCGTTGGCGTATATGCCGAAACAAGCATTGCTATATTGGATTTTGAATTAAATGATGTCACCCTTGCCCCTCGAATACCTGCTGAAATTGCAAGAACGGCGGGTATTAAGGCTATGCTAGAAGGTGAATTAAAAAGAGCGGGCTATAAGATTATTTCTGTTGACTTGAATACCCAGCATGAAGCCAACGGCGGTTTTGGGTATCTTTTTGACCACGACGATATTGCCGCAGAACTGGCTAAAAAAGTCGGGGCTAACTATATATTGGTTGGAAGACTGCATAAACCAAGCTTTTTATTTGCTTATATTATGGGGCATTTAGTCAGGACTAATGACGGGTACTTAATGGGTAACTACATTTCAGAAACGAAAGGTGGCGATAAGAAATTAACCCTAAAAGGTGTCGAAAGTCTTGCCGTTAAAATCGATAACGATTTAGATAAAATCTATCTGCCGCCACCCCCTTCTAAGAAAATTGGCCTCTCTGATAGCTCTGAGAGACAGTAGCCGGGGGTAGGTTGGGTTGCGCTGTTTGCAACCCAGCACATGGCTGCCAAAAATGTCGGGTTGCCAAACGGCAGGCAACCTAACCTACGATGCTAAGGAATTATTGCGCCTCATTGAAATATCGGGTATTAAAGGGTTGCTTTCACAAAGTCGAATGACGATAGACGATGCAATGGTTTAGCAGAATATCAATAACACCGATTGTTAGCTACCCAATATCTTATTCTCGGCATCGATCAATACGATTTTAGCAATCACCTCATTTCTGTTACAGCTGTAACGGACTTTGTTGATGTCAACGTATGGTTTTGTAGAACGGTTCGAGTATAAAGAACACTCTGTAAAACCATATCCACTAGATGACGCTTTGAAAATCCCTTATTTATGAGCAAAAAAGACATGAGACAAATTAAAACTAATCATTCGGCGAGATATTTACTTTTGGCTTTGGCGGGGTCAATTTTTGTCGGTGAAATACTTATTATGTTTTTTATCGATTTGTTGCCTGATTTCTCATCATGGCAAGAGGCATTATTAGATGCATCACTGCTTTTAACGTTGGTATTTCCTGCTATCTATTTTTTAGCCTTTCGACCGCTTAAGGCACAGTTAACGAAGCAGGAGCAAATCGAAAATGAACTCTTTGCGATAAACAATATACTACGAGATCACGAAAAAGAACTTGAGATGAAAAATGTTAAGTTGGAGTCTATTAATATCGCATTAGCAGAATCAAACGAGCGCTATAGTCAGCTATTTGATTTTGCTCCAGTCGGATATCTTGTCCTTGCCGATGATGGGCAAATCAGCGAAGCCAATTTGACAGCTTCGACTCTTCTGGGGGTTGAAAAAAATAAATTGCTCAACTGTAGCATCGTTTCTTTCTTACCAGCAGAGGAATATGAGCATTGGCAGGCGTTTACTAATCTTTTACAGCAGGACGATAATAAAAAAAGTTGTAAATTGATTATACAGCGTGATGATGGTGATACTTTTTATGCACTTTTTGATTGTCGACGAGATGAGAGTTTGCTATCGCCAAATATCCGTGTTTCTTTTACAGACATCACCAAGCAAAACTGGTCGTCTTACCAATAAGGCGTGCTCGACTCATCTAAATGACTGATTCAATTGTAATTCTGTACTTGCACCCAATCCTGATGAACACGCACCGGAAAGCAGTTAATCGCTTCATAAGCCGGAGGGGCTTTAACTGCACCAGTTTTAAGGCAGAACCGTGCGCCGTGTCGAGGGCACATAATCGTATGACCGTCTAAAATACCACTGGCAATCTCAGCGCCATCATGACTGCAAGCATCTTCAATGGCAAAAAACTCGCCGTTTACTTTAAAAACAGCAACGTCTATACCATCCAAATCAAACACGAGATGCTCGCCGTCTGCAAGGCCATTACTCGCAATCACATTAATCCATTCTGTCATACCTTTACCCCTTTAAATAAACATCGTATCGTAATAATTTACCTTGAATGCTCTCGGTAGGTTTGCCGCCTAGTGGTTCGGCATAATCTGGACTTTTTACGACGACTCGTTTGCCAGTTGCCTGAAAGGCTGCTGTAAATAATTGATTTTTATCGTCATCATCGCCCAATAAATCACGTAAAACCATCATCGATTTTTTTGCTAAGGCAGATTTTTTGCGCTTAGGAGGAAACATGGGGTCCAAATATATGGCATCGGGTGGTGTACTCAGTGTGGTAAGCCATTCAATTGCATTGCCGGTGACTAAGCGAGGCGGGCTGACTTGCAGTTTTTGCAGCCAATCTTGTTGGGCCAAGCGTGCAAAGCCGTCGCGTAATAATTCCGCCATCACCGGTGAGCGTTCGATACAGAGCAGTTCATAACCCATGCGAAACATATGCAGACTATCTTGACCCCAGCCGGTAGTTGCATCAACAACAGTTTTGGTTTTACGCCCTAAGGCTTTTGCCAATGCCCCATCTTTTGGTGCAGGCCAAGAGCGTTGTTCGCCTTGACGCGGATGAATATCAACCGCCAAGCCGCCTTTTTTTAATAACTCATGATCCAGCAATTTAAGACAGCCTTCACGCCAACTGAGAAAAAAAGCTTCGGTTGGCTGTGGATGCAAATCAGCGTGAGTGCGTAATGGGATGTCTAGTCGCTCTGCGAGGTGCTGAAAATCACGCACATCACCCTGATTTTCATATAAAACGGCAAGTTGTCCTAAATAGGGGGCAGTTAAACCCATTTATTCAGTCGAAATCGCTTGGGTTTCATTCTTAAGCGCAGCATCCAAGGTATGCCAAGCTAAGGTGGCGCATTTGACGCGAGCGGGATAGTCACGAACGCCAGCTAATACCGCGAGTTTGCCAACCGCTTCTAGGTGGATGACTGGGTCTTTACCCGTTGTCATTTCGTGGAAGGTTTTAAACAAAGCCTCCGCTTCAGCTTCTGTTTTGCCTTTGATAATTTCCGTCATTAGTGAGACGGAGGCAGTAGAAATGGCACAGCCTGAACCTTGAAAGCTGGCATCGACGATGATATCGCCGTTCATTTTAAGGTATAAGCTTAGGCGGTCGCCGCATAATGGGTTAAATCCTTCTACGTGACGGTCGGCTGATTCGATAACGCGGAAATTACGCGGATTTCGGTTATGGTCAAATATCACTTCTTGGTAGAGGTCGCGCAGGTCTTCAAACATAAGAGGCTCTTAAAAGTAAGGAGGAAACCATTGACTTGTCTCTCTTTTTGCAAAGAGAGACGTTGGCAGATCATTAATCTAGGCTATCTGTGACCGCGCCCAAAGAAGCGGAATTAACTGAGCGAGCATATTTTGCCAGTACGCCTCGCGTATAGCGAGGCGCGGGTTGTTGCCAAGATTCTAGGCGTTTTGCCATTTCTTGCTCCGTAATGTGCAAGGTGAGTTGGTTGTTTTCCGCATCTATGGCAATGGTATCGCCATTTTCAACAAGGGCTAATGGCCCGCCAACATAAGCTTCTGGGGTAATATGTCCAACCACAAAGCCGTGTGTGCCACCAGAGAAACGACCATCGGTGATGAGTGCGACATCTTTGCCTAAACCTTTGCCCATAATGGCGGACGTCGGTGATAGCATTTCACGCATACCGGGACCACCTTTAGGCCCTTCGTAACGGATGACAATCACATCACCTTTGATAATATCGCCGTTTAAGATGCTTTGTAGGGCTTGTTCTTCGGCTTCAAATACTTTGGCAGTACCAATAAAACGTAGACCTTCTTTGCCGGTGATTTTTGCAACCGCGCCGCCCGGGGCTAAATTACCGTATAACACCACCAAATGACTGTCTTTTTTGATCGGATTAGCTAAGTCGTGAATCATCTCCTGTCCGTCTGGATAAGGTTTAACGTCGGCGAGATTTTCTGCCAAAGTTTTGCCGGTTACAGTCAGACAATCGCCATGTAATAAGCCGGCGTCTAATAGGGTTTTCATCAAAGGTTGAATGCCGCCAATGGCAATTAATTCCGCCATTTGATAACGACCACTGGGTTTTAAATCCGCCAGCATTGGCACACGTTTACCAATGCGCGTGAAATCGTCTAAGCTAATATCAACGTTCGCCGCATGAGCCATTGCCAACATATGCAGCACGGCATTGGTTGAGCCGCCTAGCGCAATAATGACGGTTATCGCATTTTCAAAGGCCGGTTTGGTCATGATGTCGCTAGGCTTGATGTTCTTTTTTAATAACTCCAATACCGCCGCACCGGCATTTTCACAATCGTCACGCTTATCTTTTGAAATGGCCGCTTGAGCAGAGCTATTGGGCAGGCTCATACCTAAGGCTTCGATCGCGGATGCCATCGTATTGGCGGTATACATGCCGCCGCATGAGCCTGCGCCAGGAATCGCTTTGGCTTCAATTTCAGCTAATTCAGCATCATCAATTTTGTTGTTAGCGCGAGCCCCAACCGCTTCAAAGACCGATACGACGTCCAGCTTCTTATCATTATGGCAACCGGGCATAATCGTGCCGCCATAGACAAAAATTGCCGGACGGTTTAAGCGAGAAATGGCAATCATACAACCGGGCATATTTTTATCGCAGCCACCAATAGCAACCACACCATCAAAGCCTTGGCAAGCGACTACCGTTTCAATGGAATCAGCAATGACTTCACGCGATACCAGCGAATATTTCATTCCCTCGGTACCCATTGAAATGCCGTCGGAAATGGTGATGGTGTTGAAAATGACCGCTTTACCGTCAGAGTGATTAACTCCTTGTGCCGCCGCGTCTGCTAATTGATTAATGTGCATATTGCAGGGCGTTACCATGCTCCATGTGGATGCAATACCGATTTGCGGTTTTTGAAAATCATCATTACTAAAACCTACGGCGTGTAACATGGCGCGGCTAGGTGCGCGTTCCATGCCATCTACGACTAAAGATGAAAAACTACGGGTATGATTATCGCCTGAATGAGACATTAAAAAATCCTAAAGAAAGTAAAATTGAGAAGTTTGACGCGCTAGGTATCGGTTAACAGATTAGTACGAATCCCAGCTGCTTTTGCGACGCCAACCGAGCTTGGGTAGGATAAAACCTAAAATCACACTAAAGAAGGACAAAATGCCGCCATATAAAAACCAATCTTGGTTGGTGGTGTCGTTTAAGGCTTGATTTTCAAGTTTAAGTTGTTGTAACTCACGTTCAGCATTTACGACACGCTCTTGTAATTCATCGCGTTCGTTTTTTAATTGGATAACGCTAGAGGAGGCTTTTTTCAGCTCACCTAATTCCATGCTTAAATTATCCCGTTCCATCGCCAAGGATTTTTCTAAACTGGTGCCCGGCGTAATGGCTTCTTTGGCGGCTTTTAACTCAGTCTTTAAGTCGGCATTTTCAATTTGCAGCGTTTTTAAGGTTTTGTTATTTGCCTCTAGTTGCTCTCGCGCAGGCGATTCTTTCTGTACATGGCGTGATTGCATATAGCCTTCCATGCCGTTGCCTAAGCGCACTGGCGTAAAGCCACTGGCTGTTTTTTCACCTATAACGGTTAATGGTGTGCCGGTAGGTAATAGTTTTAAGACCTTCGCTTCGTTATTGGCTTCACTTCGGAGCGAAAGGTTTAAGTTGTCTGTCACATAGACGGTTTCGGCTTGTACGGTAGTTAAACTGGCGACTAAAACCGTACACGAAAGTATTAATTTTTTCACAGTGATTCCTGCTTTTAACTTAATGGGTTACACATTAAAAATTCCAGCAAGGCTTTTTGGGCATGTAAGCGATTTTCCGCTTCACTAAATACCACGCTTTGTGGGCCATCGATGACTTCTGCGCTGACTTCTTCACCCCGATGCGCTGGCAAGCAGTGCATGAACAAGGCATCTGGACGTGCATTGTCCATGACGGCTTGATCAACTTGGTAGCTTTTGAATGCCGTCGCACGTAAGTTTTGTTCGTCTTCTTGTCCCATACTTGCCCAAACATCCGTGACGATCAAATCGGCTTGCTGAGCGGCGGCAAGCGGTGTATCAAAAAATTTAACACAAGCCCCCGCCTCTGCCACTATTGACGCATCGGGATGGTAGCCTTGAGGACAGGCGATGTGTAAGATAAAACCGAGTCGCATGGCGGCATGAATGTAGGAGTGACACATATTATTGCCATCACCAATCCACGTAACGATTTTACCCTGAATATCGCCGCGCAATTCAAAATAGGTCTGCATATCCGCTAGTAATTGACAGGGATGTTGCTCGTCGGTGAGGCCGTTTATCACGGGTACAGAAGAATGCTCCGCAAAAGTGGTCACCGTGTCATGTCGATCCGTTCTTAGCATGATGCCATCGACCATACTGGAAATGACTTTGGCACTGTCACGTAAGGGTTCACCTCGACCTAATTGCGTATCCCTAGGCGATAGAAATAACGCACTGCCACCAAAGTGACTCATGCCTGCTTCAAAGGAAATTCGGGTACGGGTGGATGATTTTTCAAAAATCATCGCTAAGACTTGACCTTTTAACGGTTGATAATCAGGGTCACGGTGACTTTTTAAGGTAATAGCACGGCGGATTAAATGCCGCAATTCATCGCTGGAAAGATCGAGTAGGCTAATAAAGTGTCTGGGGTTCATAATTGCTCCGTAAAGTCCTGAATAAGCACGGATAAGCTGTCCACAATGTGTTGGATTTGCTGCTCATCAATGATTAAGGGCGGCAGCAAACGAATGGTTTTTTCGTTAGTCACGTTGATTAATAAGCCGTGCGCTAAGGCTGATTTAACCAATTCAGCGCAGGGGCTATCAAGTTCAACGCCGATCATTAAACCGAGATGACGTATTTCGATCACATGCTTATTGTGTTGTAAGCGCTCAGTCAAACCGGCGCAGAGTGCATCACCTTTGGCGGTAACGGTCTCAATCAGATTTTCTGCATCTAAGGTGTCCAGCACTGCTAATGCTGCACGACACGCCAAAGGGTTGCCACCAAATGTTGAGCCATGGACGCCGGCTGTTAAAACTTCAGCCGCTTTGCCTCGCGCCAAACATGCACCAATCGGTACGCCGTTACCTAAGGCTTTAGCGAGACTACAGACATCAGGCAATAAGTTATGATGTTGAAAAGCAAGAAATCTTCCGGTACGTCCAATGCCCGTTTGTATTTCATCCAGCATCATCAGTATTTGATGTTGATCGCACATTTGGCGAATTTTCGGGAGATAATCTGGAGCAGGAATATTCACGCCGCCTTCGCCCTGAATTGGTTCCACTAAAATTGCAACAATCGAGTCGTGCTGCTTAAGTGCGGTCGCGATAGCCTCAATATCGTTGTACGGTACGCGGATAAAACCATCTACTAAGGGCGCAAAACCTTGTTGGACTTTGGCGTTGCCAGTTGCGCTTAAGGTTGCCAAGGTTCGACCATGAAAGCTTTTTTCCATGACGATAATCGCTGGCTGATGAATGCCTCGCTCATGACCGTATTTACGCGCAAGTTTGATAGCCGCTTCATTGGCTTCAGCACCAGAATTACAGAAAAAAACCTTATCCATACCAGATTTTTCACATAACCGATCCGCCAGTTGTTCTTGTACCGCAATACCGTAGATATTAGACGTATGGATTAATATACCACTTTGCTCGCAGATCGCCTGATGTACTGCTGGATGTGCGTGCCCTAGGTTACAAACCGCAATACCTGATAAGGCATCCAGATAGCGGTTGTTATTTTCATCCCATAGCCAAGCGCCTTCACCTCTAGCGAAGGTAATCGGTAAGCGTTGGTATGTGGGCATAATGTGAGTAGTCATAAGCTCTAGCCTATAAACGAAAAAAGCTGTTAAGCCTTAAAAAAAGGGTTCGATTATAAGTTCCATTGTCCTGTCAAGCAAGCATCAAGCCGTAACATTCGCTTTTTAAAGCGTCTTATTGTTGATAGAATCCAATGGTTTTTAATAACTGAGTGAATATAACCATGAATGTGATAGAACGAATTAAAGATCAGCTTGAAAACAACCCTGTTGTTTTGTATATGAAAGGAACGCCAGATTTTCCACAATGCGGATTTTCCGCGCAAACCGTTCAGGTTTTGGAGCTTTGCAAAGCGAATTACCTGCACGTTAACATCTTTGAAGATCCTGAATTACGTGAAGCCTTGAAAGATTATTCCAACTGGCCGACTTATCCGCAGCTTTATGTGAACGGTGAATTGGTTGGAGGTTGTGATATTGTTGTCGATTTGTTTAACAAAGGCGAATTAATGCCCATGTTATCTGCTGCAGCTCTGGCAAAATAATCATTGCGCGTGTTATTCACTGCCATTGACTCAATGGCAGTGAATGGTGCAATTAGAGTGTTTCTGCGTAACTTCTCACCTGATTAGCAAGGTTCTTAAACTTAATCCCAAAGCCGTCGTTCTGGTACCTCTGAGATTAAGGGGATTGCCCTAGCACTTGTTATAGCGTACTAAGACCATGCTTTTGCATACGATACAATAGCGTATCTCTGGAAAGTCCAAGTAAACGGGCGGATTTACTGCGATTGCCTTTAGTGCGATTGAGAGCTTGGTAGATCAAATCTGCCTCTAAGGTGTCAAGCTGTAAACCCAATTCGGGTAAGGTAAAGCCGGTTGGTTTGACTTGCGACTCGGTGTGGTGAAATTCGTTGGGCAGATTTTCGGGTTCGATGATTTTGCCTGAAAGTAGGATGCTAAGTCGCTCACACAGATTGCGTAACTCGCGAATATTTCCAGGCCAGTGATAGCCTTTTAAGGTCTTTAAGGTGGCTTTGCTAAAGTGGGGCGCATCAATGCCATGAGTTTTGGCAAACATTTTAAGAAAGTGTTTCACTAAATGCTCGATGTCGTCTGTTCGTTGTGCTAAAGCCGGCAACTCTAGGGGCACGACGTTTAGTCTGAAATATAGATCCTGTCTAAACTCGCCAGTGGCTGTTTGTTTATTAAGATCGCTGTTAGTTGCGGCGATAATGCGTACATCTACGTTATAAGAGAGTGTGTCTCCGACCGGTAAGCATTCGCCAGAATCTAAGAAGCGCAGTAATTTTCCTTGAATTGAAATCGGCAAAGAGTTGATTTCATCAAGAAATAAAGTGCCACCATCGGCGGCTTTAAATAGTCCTTGGGTGTTGCTATTAGCACCCGTAAATGCGCCTTTTTTATGTCCAAATAATTCAGATTCAATTAAGCCCTCGGGTAACGCGGCACAATTTAAGGTGATAAATTTTTTGTCAGCGCGACGACTGCTTTTTTGTATGGCAGACGCGAGCACCTCTTTGCCGGTGCCTGTCTCACCTTTGATAAGGATAGTCACATCAGTGGATGCGGCAATTTTGGCACTACGAATTAAAGAATCCAATTCAGGTGATTGGCCGATTATCGAATTAAAATGATCCATAGATACCTTTATCTAATGAGTAAGGGCTGAGTGAGTGGTGATAACCATTGGGTTTAGCCAAGGCAAGGCAGCTAAGAGTGCTAATGCAACCATAATTAAACCAACGGTTTGTTTAAATTTCTGCATTTTGGATAACTTGATTAATATGCCGTTCATTATACCCACACCCACGACGGCTGGTAAAGTTCCTAATCCGAAAGCGAGCATAGTCAGTGAACCATGACTGACGGTGTCGGCGGTGGCGGCAAGTGCTAAGGCAGCATAAACCAGACCGCAGGGCAGCCATCCCCATACCATACCAAATAAATAAGCTTGACTGCGGCTTTTTACAGGGATGAGTTTTCGCCCATACGGTTCAATCTTTTTCCAAATATGTAATCCCGTTTTTTCAATATAAGCAAAGCGCGGAAACCAGCCAGCGATATAGAGACCTGCACTTGCCATGATAAGGGCGGATAAGATTTGTAATAAACGGTAGCCGTATTGCCCTAGCTCCAAGGTGACCAGTGTTTGAAGTAATCCAACAATACCACCGGCTAATGCGTAGCTGGTGATACGTCCTAAGTTGTAATTAAAGACAAAAGGGAACAGAGATGCTTTATTGGCACGAATGGCAGGGCTGAGGCTTAAGGTGAGTGTTCCAATAATTGAGCCACACATGCCAATACAATGCAGGCTACTAGCGAGTCCCATAGCAAAAGCTACTAAATACGAGCTGGTAAATGACGGATCAAACGGCATATTTTATCCGTGTTATGAGAGTAGGAGTAAGCATGAATTATTGTTGATGGGACGTGTGATTGAATACGGCGGCTATTTGAGACTGAATTTTTTCTGCCATTACTTTCCGATTTTCGGCATCACGGATAGGACGCCCGACAACGATATAATCTGCACCACTGATAAATGCTGTTTCAACGCTGACAATGCGTTTTTGGTCGTCTTCTTCGCGGTTGTCTACGGGTCGAATACCCGGGGTAATGACCAATAAACGCTGATCTAAGTGTTCTCTAATCATGGATGCCTCGAGTCCCGATGACACAATACCGTCACAGCCGAGTTGCAATGCGCGTTTTGCTCTTGATAATACGAGTTCACGTACATCGCATTGAAAGCCTAAATCATCAAGATCGCCACGATCTAAGCTGGTCAATGCGGTGACGGCTAATACTTTCAATTCTCCTTTAGCGTCCGCAGCGGCCGCCATAATGGCGTCATTGCCGTGTATGGTAGCAAAATCGACACCTTTTAGACTTAAGGCTTTAATGGCACGTCCAACTGTCGCAGGTACATCAAAAAATTTTAAGTCAACAAACACTTTTTTATGACGTGCTTTGAGCCATTCAATAAAGCCAAAATAGTCACCACACATAAACAGTTCCATACCGACTTTATAAAAGGTGACGGCATCGCCAAGTTCATCAACCAGCGCTTGCGCTTCTGCAATGCTGGGGACATCTAGCGCCATGATTAATCGTTCATGTATAGGAATAGGTTTGTTGGAAATAAAGGATGAGTTCATAGTGGCTTTTCTGAAGAGGTTTGTAAGCCGCTTATGTTACCATTTTTTGTAGTGGTGAAGAATCGCACATCACGATGTTGCTGCATTTTTTCTTATGCGGCAGAATTGCTGAGTGAGAATTAGTAGTTATTTGGTTTGGAAGGTGAGCGGACAAATGCACATAAGGAGCGAGCAACTGTGTGCGGCTGGAGTGCTTTTTTCGCCTGAGGCGCCTGTTGGTGCTTGCCGTAGGCAAAGCCTGCGCTCCGACTATTGGCAACTTGCCTGAGTTATTCCACGCTCATTCCTAAGTCGTGCAAATTTTATATATCTGGAGTTTACGAGGCAGTTGCAGAGTACAAGCATGTGTTTGTACTCTGCTCTTGTTATAGGCCTCTAAATGGCGCAAAACGTCGACTTCGGCTATTTGACGAATTTAGTTCTTAGTCGACTATGTCGCAATTCTCGCGGGAAGCATCGACTCGATCTCTAAGTTCTTTGCCCGGTTTGAAATGGGGAACGTACTTTTTTGATAATTCAACCGATTCACCGGTTTTAGGATTTCTGCCGACGCGGGGAGGGCGCAAATGCAAAGAGAAGCTACCGAAGCCTCTAATCTCTATTCGCTCCCCGGTTGCCAGTGCTTCATTCATTTTTTCGATGATACATTTAACTGCCAACTCAACATCTTTCAGTGCTAGATGGGGTTGTTGTTTAGCAAGTGCTTCAATTAATTCGGATTTTGTCACAATCTATCCTGTGATAAAAATAAAATCAGAGGGTATATGTTGATATATACCCTCCCAATACAGGTCTTATTTTTCCATCTGCTTAAAGATATCAGCGAATGTCGGTGAACCAGAGGACTGCTGTGAGTGATCTTTAATGGTATTTGTTTCTTCTTCTTGGTCTTTGGCTTTGATTGACAATGAAATAGATTTGCTCTTTTTGTCAACGCCAACAAATTTGGCTTCTACAGAGTCGCCTTCTTTTAAAAGGGTGCGTGCATCTTCAACGCGGTCACGTTGAATTTCTGAGGCACGAATATACCCTTCAACGTAGTCGGCTAGTGAAACGACCGCACCTTTAGCGTCAACTTCTTTGATAGTGCCTTTGACTAAACTGCCTTTTTCATGTTTGGCTAAGAAGTTTTGGAAAGGATCTTGTTCTAATTGTTTGATACCTAAAGAGATACGTTCACGTTCAGAATCAACTGCTAAGATAACGGTTTCTAATTCATCACCTTTTTTAAATTCGCGAACAGAGGCTTCACCGTCTTCCGCCCAAGAAATGTCGGACATATGGACTAAACCATCAATGCCGCCTTCCAAGCCAATGAAAATTCCAAAGTCAGTGATGGATTTGATTTTTCCTGAGATTTTGTCGCCTTTGTTATGCGTTGCTGCAAATTCATCCCACGGGTTGGTTTTGCATTGCTTCATGCCCAAAGAAATACGGCGGCGTTCTTCGTCAATCTCTAAGACCATGATTTCAACTTCATCACCTAATTGAACCAATTTAGACGGATTGATGTTTTTATTAGTCCAATCCATTTCGGAGACATGGACTAAACCTTCAACGCCTTCTTCAATTTCAACAAAGCAGCCATAATCTGTTAAGTTATTAACTTTACCGAATACTCGCGTACCTGCTGGGTAGCGTCTAGCAATGTTTTGCCACGGATCTTCGTTCATTTGTTTCATGCCTAGGGAAACACGGTTTTTGTCCTTGTCGTATTTCAGCACTTTAACTTTAATTTCTTGACCAATTTCTACGCATTCAGAGGGATGACGAACACGACGCCATGCCATATCGGTAATGTGTAACAAGCCATCAATACCACCTAAGTCAATAAATGCACCGTAGTCGGTTAGATTTTTAACAACACCTGTAACAATAGCGCCTTCTTCCAGTGTTTTTAATAACTCTTCACGTTCTGCACTGTATTCTTTTTCAACAACCGCACGACGTGACAACACGACATTATTGCGTTTTTGATCGATTTTGATTACTTTAAATTCAAGATCGCGATTTTCAAGGAAGCTGGTATCACGGATAGGGCGCACATCAACCAAAGAACCCGGCAAGAACGCGCGTAAAGCACCGACTGCCACCGTGAAGCCGCCACGGACTTTGCCGTTGATACGACCAATGATCGTCGATTCTTTTTCAAATGCTGTTTCTAACTCAGACCAAGCTTTATTTTTCTTCGCTTTGTCTCGGGAAAGAAGCGTTGCACCCAAGCCATCTTCAAATAAGTCCAGGGCTACTTCAATTTCATCACCAATGGCAACTTCCAATTCACCATCGTTATTCAAAAATTGCCATTTAGGAATGACGCCTTCTGATTTTGAGTGGGTACTGACGATAACCATATCGTTTTCGATGTCAATTACTGTACCCATTAACATGGCACCAGGACTCATTTTGGTCTTGGTTAAACTTTCTTCAAGTAATGCTGCAAAGCTTTCGCTCATTTTCTAATCCCAAGCTGGTCGAAATAACCTAGCCTTTGTTTGTCTATAAAAGTTAAAAAAAACTGTATTCATCATGCCGGAAAATAGTGATTAAGCACTTGGTTGATTACAGCGTCGATGGTCATATCAGAAGAGTCAATGAAAAGTGCACCACTCGCCATGCTTAGTGGAGCAGTTATTCTCTCTCTATCGCGGCGATCACGTTCTTCTATCTCTTTTGCTAAGCTGGAAAGGTTAGCATCAATTCCTTTTTCTTTCAACTGTTTATATCGGCGCTCGGCTCTTTTCGCATTGCTCGCCGTTAAAAACACCTTATAGGGTGTTTCAGGGAAAACAACTGTTCCCATATCCCGACCATCAGCAACCAGTCCGGGCATTTTGAGGAAATCCCTTTGTTTTTGAAGTAAAACTAACCTGATTTCTGGTAAGGCGGCAACAATAGAGGCGCTATATCCGGTCGATTCTAAGCCCAGTTGAGCCGTGATATCTTGATTGTCTAATCTAACAACTAAGGCATCACCACAATCAAACTCTAACGCCATTGTCGATGCTGTACGTACAAGCTCCTGTATGTTTTCTAAATCAACAGCTTGTTCTTGTACGGCGATTGCTAAAGCGCGATAAATTGAGCCACTATCTAGGTAATGCCAGCCTAATTTTCGGGCGAGTAACCGACTTACAGTGCCTTTGCCCGCACCGCTAGGGCCATCAATCGTTAAAACAGGCGCAGACACTACTGATCCTCGGTGCAAACTAACGTTAATCCTAGGTTTTTTACGAGATCTTTAAACTCTGGAAACGAGGTGTTGACATTCGCGCAATCCAAAACGGTAATGGCTGCATTTGCGCGTAAACCAGCGATTGAAAACGACATTGCAATTCGATGGTCGCCGTGTGAATCCACCACGCCACCACCGATTTGACTGCCATTGATGATCATACCGTCTGGTGTAGGCTGTGCATCGACGCCTAAAATTTGCAAACCATCGGCCATCACTTGAATGCGATCGGATTCTTTGACGCGCAGTTCTTCCGCACCGCTTAAACGTGTTTGACCTTCAGCACAGGCGGCAGCAACGAATAGCACGGGAAATTCATCAATGGCAAGCGGGACTAATTCTTCTGGAATATCAATACCTTTTAATGGACTATAACGGACGCGCAAGTCCGCTACGGGTTCGCCACCAACTTCTCTTGGGTTTAGTACGTCAATATTCGCTCCCATTAAGCGCAGAATATCGATTACACCGGTACGTGTTGGATTAATGCCGACATGTCTTAAGGTGACATCTGAACCAGGCGCAATAGACGCACCGACTAAAAAGAACGCCGCCGAAGAAATATCACTCGGTACATCAATATCCATCGCAGTCAGCCGACCGGCCGCCGAGATACTCGCCGTGCTTGCTTCACGCTTTACTGGATAGGAAAAGCCAGTCAACATGCGCTCGGTATGATCACGAGTGGGCGCAGGTTCGGTAACGCGCGTTTCGCCTTGTGCGTACATACCTGCCAATAACAAACACGATTTAACTTGGGCACTGGCAATTGGCATCACGTAATCAATGGCTTGTAACTGACCGGCTTTGCCTGTGATATATAAAGGGGCGGTGCCTTGTTCTGTCGTTTTAATTTCTGCGCCCATTTGGCTTAATGGATCGGTGACACGTTTCATGGGTCGACCGGATAACGACTTATCGCCGGTCAATACGGAATCAAACGGTTGTCCAGCCAGTAAGCCGCTGAGCAAACGCATGGATGTCCCTGAGTTGCCCAAATACAATTCATTTTTAGGGGCTTTCAAGCCGTCTTTGCCAACGCCGTGGATAGTGACACAGCCATCGACTGGGCCTTCAATGTCCACGCCCATATCACGGAAAGCCTGTAAAGTGGCTAAGGCATCTTCGGCTTCGAGAAAGCCGGTTACATGCGTGATGCCATCCGCCAATGAGCCTAGCATAATGGAACGATGTGACATGGATTTATCACCGGGAACACGAGTTTCGCCGAATAATTTGCCGCCGGGTTGGATCTGAAAGGTATGTGATTTTGACATAGTAGTTTCTATCTGGTTGAGGAAACGTTGCCGCGCGTGCTTGGCATACGAGAAGGTTGTAAAAAGCTGCTGATAATTATCGTCTATCAACAATTGTTGTATTTTATTAAGTTGCGACTGCAATTGTCCAAGTAATGGCAAAAGCGCCGATTTGTTTGCGGCACAAATATCAGTCCACATGGTTGGGTCACTGGATGCTATCCGTGTGAAATCTTTAAATCCCCCTGCCGCATATTGGAAAATTTCACTTTGCTCATCTTGATGGCCCAGCATATCGACCAGTGCAAATGCCAGAATATGGGGCAGATGGCTGGTTGCCGCTAAGACACTATCGTGATGCGCGGCATCCATCAGCGAAACCGATGCGCCTAGTGCTTGCCAGAATCGTTGTAGTTTTCGCAAGGCGGCGATATCGGTGTGTTCAGTAGGGGTAATAATTAAACGTTTGTTGACAAATAAGTCGTCCACTGCCGCCAGTACACCACTTTGTTCAGCTCCAGCAATTGGGTGAGCGGCGACAAAATTAGGGGGGACTTTACCAAATACGTTTTTTGCAGCGCTGAGTACATTACTTTTTGTACTGCCGACATCCGTGTACAGCGTATCGACTGACCATAACGGTTTTAATAAAGCCAAGGTCGATTCAATGTGGCTAACAGGGGTTGCAATGAGAACGCCATCGGCATTCGCAACGGCATCAGCTATATCCAGAAAATACTCATCAATAACGCCGAGTTGTTGGGCGGTTTGCAAATTCTGCAAGTCCTGCTCACGTCCATAACCCACAATCGTGCGGGCTAGGTGCTGTAATCTCGCTGATCTAGCAACAGAACCGCCAATAAGCCCAACGCCAATAATACAAAGTTTGTTAAACATCAATGGAGACAATCACTTAGCATGTGTAAAAAACGTTGATTTTCCGATAGCGTACCGATACTGATGCGTAAAAAATTCGGCATTTCATAATTCGCGACGGGTCTTACGATTACCCCTTTGCGTAATAAAGCATCGTAAATCGGCAACGCTTCACGTTTTAAATCAACCGCAACAAAGTTGCCGGCTGATGGTATCCATTCCAAGTTCAAAGCTTGAAAACCTTCTGTTAACTGCAACATACCTGCTGAATTATTGGCAAGCGTTTGGTGTAAGTGCACCTCATCTGTCAATGCCGCTTGTGCAGCAATAATTGCTAGGCTATTGTTATTAAAAGGTTGGCGTACTCGATTTAAAATGTCTGCGAGCTCTGGCGAAGAAAAACTATAACCGATACGCAGTCCCGCTAAACCGTAGGCTTTGGAGAAGGTTCGGGTAATGATTAGGTTAGGAAATTTTGCTAACCAATCAATCGAGTTGATAGCTGCCATTTGATTAACAAATTCAAAATACGCTTCGTCTAAAACGCACACGACGGTTTCTGGCAATGCACCAATAAAGGCTTCCAGTTCAGTCTGTGTGAGTAATGTGCCCGTTGGATTGTTGGGGTTGGCAATAAATACTACGCGTGTTTTAGCGGTCACCGCTTGCGCCATCGCCGTTAAGTCATGCCCATAATGCAGTGCAGGTACAACAATGGCGTGAGCCCCGGCGGCTTGCGTGACGAGCGGATAGACCGCAAACGCATGTTGGGAAAAGACAACGTCCAGATTAGGTGTCAAAAAAGCACGGGCGATTAATTCCAGAATTTCGTTTGAACCATTGCCTAAGGTAATCTGACTGACATCCACGGCGAATTTTTTAGCTAAGGCTTGTTTTAAGTGAAATCCGCTGCCGTCAGGATATAACGCCAACTCGGGCAAGGCGTGTTGGATTGCGGCAAGGGCTTTGGGGCTAGGCCCTAGTGGGTTTTCATTAGAAGCCAGTTTAATAATCTGCGTTAAACCCAGCTCGCGTTCTAATTCTTCGATGGGTTTACCGGCTTTGTAGGGAATAAGTTGCTGCACACCTGCAACGGCAAGCAGGGAAATATCTCGGTTATTCATGACGTAATCAATAGTAAGGTGAAATTAATGAGCAAATATGTCTTTTAAATCGATAGCTAAATCGGGGAATAGTAATGCTGTCGCTTTATCGTTGCGGGAAAACATTTGAGCCAATTGATATTTTTCATGTTCTTCATCCAGCACGAATTGCGAGACGCTGGCTTCATAAGGATAAACCAGCCAATATTCTTTAACCCCGGTTTCTCGATAAAGTTGATATTTGGTTTGGGTATCTTTTTGAGCACTACTAGGGGGAGATGATTTCAATAATCCAGTCAGGCGCACCCAAACCGCCTTGGCTATCGAGTTTATGCGAGTCACAAATAACCGATAAGTCGGGCTGCACAACGATAAAGATGTTTTGATTGGCAACGATTGATTTTTACGGTCATAAAGTCGGGCATAAAAAGGCGCATGAAAAACCTGACAGGGTTTGCCTTTGAGAAAATAGCCAATATCGACCAAAAAGTTTTTTGAAATGTAGTGATGATTGAAATTAGGCGCAGGGTTCATCAGAATTTTACCTTTGATGAGCTCAACGGTTGCATCAAACAGCCATGTCAGATAATCCGCATAAGAATACTCGGCATTCAAATCCAATTGCGATAATTGCGTGATTTTTGCCATTTCAATACACTGCTCTGGGATAAGAGCCTAATATTTTCAACATATTGACCTTATCTTTCAAAGAGCTTAGTGCTTGATCGACTTGCGGGTCATCGATATGACCTTGCACGTCGATAAAAAAGACGTAATCCCATAAACCTTGGTGTGAAGGTCGAGACTCGATATTCACCATGTCCACATCAAAACTGGCAAATGGTTCTAAGGCACGGTGTAGCGCACCGGGTTTGTTGCCGGTTGAAACGACTAAGGATGTTTTATCTTTGCCGGTAGAGGAGGCCGATTGTTGACCGATGACAATAAATCGTGTCGTATTATTGGCAACATCTTCAATATTTTTTTCGATAATGGCTAATTGATAAACTTCAGCGGCAGCAACACCGGCAATCGCGGCAGTGTGTTTGTCTTGTGAGGCGATGCGGGCAGCCTCCGCATTGCTGCTGACTGCACGTTGTTCTGCATCGGGTAAATGGGTGTCTAGCCATTGACGGCATTGCGCTAGCGATTGCTGGTGCGAATAAACTGTATGGATATCCGTAAGTTGTAGCGCTTGTCCGAGTAGATTCTGATGGACGCGTATTTCTACTTCACCGCAAATCATTAACGGAGAAATAAGCAGTCGATCTAGTGTGTGGGTGATTACGCCTTCCGTGGAGTTTTCAACCGGCACGATACCAAATTGACAAAGACCGGTTTCGACGGCATTAAAAATATCGGAGATGCTGGCGACCGGTACGGTTTTAACCGCATGACCAAAATGTTTGAATGCCGCTTGTTGGCTAAACGTACCTTCTGGGCCGAGGTACGCCACTTCTAGGGGTTTCTCTAAGGCCAGACAAGCGGACATTAACTCACGAAAAAATCGCACCGCAGTTTCATCAGCGAGTGGGCCTGGATTTAAGGTTTGAATCCGCCGTAACACCAATGACTCCCGATCGGGGCGATAAAAAGAGCCTTGTTCGCCTTGCGCCAGCTTGGTTTTTGCCACGTCTATCGCGCAACTCGCCCGCAGATTGATTAAACGCAAAATTTCTCCATCAATCGCGTCAATTTTTTCTCTTAATTCAGTCAACGGGGTAATAGCGGTCATCACAAGCTCCTTATCGGGTGGCAGGGGTTAATGGGTGCGTTCAAATTCTGCCATAAATGCAATTAAGGCATCGACTCCCGCTTCTGGCATGGCATTGTAAATGCTGGCACGCATACCGCCCACCGAGCGATGTCCTTTGAGTTCTTGTAAACCATTGGCTTCGGCAGCGGTTAGAAAGGCTTTATCTAAGTTTTCATCCGCTAAAATAAAGGGCACATTCATGCGTGAACGATAAGCCACATCAACTGGGTTGCGGTATAAGGCTGAGTTATCAATCGCTTGATACAATTTGGCGGCTTTGTTGATATTGTATTGCTCTATCGCTGCAACGCCGCCTTGGGCTTTTAACCAGGTTAAAACTAAACCCACCAGATACCAGTTATAAGTAGCGGGGGTATTCAGCATGGATTGGTTTTTTGCTTGTTCAGCATAATTAAAAACAGCTGGCGTAGTTTTGCTGGCATGGCCGATTAAATCATCTCTAACAATCACCACGGTAACGCCTGAGGGGCCCATGTTTTTTTGAGTCCCTGCGTAAATCAAGCCAAATTGGCTGACATCAACCGGACGTGAAAGAATGTTGGACGACATATCTGACACTAATGGTAAGCCGTTGTTGTCAGGAATACTTTGAAATTCAACGCCATGTATCGTCTCATTAGATGTGTAATGCAAATAGGCCGCATCGCTATCTAAGTGCCAACTGGCATACTCTGGAATGGTGGTGAAATGCGTATTTTCGGCGCTAGCACTAACGATGACATCACAAAAAGGCTGAGCATCTTTGATGGCTTTTTCCGACCACGCGCCGGTATTGATATAACAGGCTTTGGTTTTGCCATTCATCAAGTTTTGGGGAATCAGCGAAAATTGTGCAGACGCACCACCTTGTAAAAACAAGACCTTGTAGTTGGCTGGAATGGATAATAACTCACGTAAATCGGCTTCTAAAGCTTCTGCGATGATCGCGAAATGTTTGCCACGATGGCTCATTTCCATAACCGACATGCCGCTGTCACGCCATTCAAGCAGCTCTTGTTGAGCGGTTTGTAACACCGATTCCGGTAAGGTGGATGGGCCGGCACTGAAATTAAATAGTCTGGACATTATTCTACTCCTGAAGGTTGTTCATCATTATTGGCAATCAATTCACCGGTTAAAGTCTCATCTTCAATGCCACTGTCGTCAATACCGGCTAGTCCTTCAATGCGATCGACGCCAATGACTTTCTCTTTTTTATCTAAACGGATGATGGTTACGCCTTGGGTGTTTTTACCCACTACCGATATTTCTGCTACGCGCGTTCTGACTAAAGTCCCGCCATCGGTAATAATCATCAGCTCATCGTTATCATTGACTAATAATGCGCCGACCACTTTGCCATTACGCTCGGAGGTTTGCATGGCGATTGAGCCTTGACCCCCGCGTGTTTGGCAATTGAATTTTTCTACTAAGGTACGTTTGCCATAACCATTTTCGGTGATATTCAACACCGTGCCTTCTGAGGCAATAATCAAAGAAATGATTTTTTGTCCTTCATTTAAGCGCATGCCACGGACACCAGAGGCGGTTCGTCCCATTGAGCGGACATCTTCCTCATTAAAGCAAATCGCTTTACCGTCAGTGCTGAATAGCATGACTTTTTGTTGTCCATCGGTAACGGCGACGCCGACCAAGGCATCTTCTTCACGTAATTCAATCGCCATTTTGCCGGTAGTGCGTTGGCGTTCAAATTCTTTAAGCGGGGTCTTTTTTACGGTGCCCGCCGAAGTTGCCATGAAAATAAATTTGTTCTCGCTAAATTCACGGATCGGTAACAAGGCATTAATTTTTTCATCTTGATCTAATGCCAATAGATTGACAAAAGGTTTGCCACGAGCGGCGCGGCTGGCAACCGGTAATTGATAGACTTTAAGCCAGTACACTTTACCTAAGGACGAGAAGCACAAAATAGTGTCGTGGGTGTTAGCAACGATTAATTTATCAATAAAATCGGTCTCTTTCATGGCAGTTGCCGATTTGCCACGGCCGCCGCGTCGTTGAGATTTATAATCACTGAGTGGTTGCGATTTAACATAGCCTTCGTGTGACATCGTGACCACCATATCTTCTTCGGTAATCAAATCACCATCACTCAAGTCGAGTTGATTTTGCATAATCTCAGTTCGACGAGAATCGATATATTGATCTTTAATAGCGACGAGTTCTTCGGTGATGATTTCCATTAAGCGGGTATCACTGGCGAGAATATAGAGATACTCATCAATTTGGCTTAACAATTCTTGGTATTCATTGACGATTTTGTCTTGCTCAAGACCGGTCAGGCGATGTAAGCGCAAATCTAAAATAGCTTGAGCTTGTATTTCCGATAAGCGATACCGACCGTCATGTAAGCCAAATTCAATCGCCAATTCATTGGGACGTGAGCGAGCAGCATCGGCACGATCGAGTAGGGAGGCGACGATGCCAGCGATCCAAGTTCTAGCTAATAAGCCCTCCTTGGCTTCTTCTCGATTAGTCGAGGTTTTAATTAATTCGATCATTTCATCGATATTTGCCAGCGCAATGGCGAGACCTTCCAAAACATGCGCTCGTTCACGGGCTTTGCGTAAGAGATAAATCGTGCGTCGTGTGACAATTTCTCTACGGTGGTCAATAAACGCCGACAAAATCTCTTTTAGATTCATGCAGTGCGGGCGACCATTTAACAGCGCGACCATGTTGATGCCAAACACGGTTTCAAATTGTGTTTGTTTGTACAGATTATTGAGAACCACTTCGGGTACTTCACCACGACGGAGCTCAATGACCATACGCATACCGTCTTTGTCGGATTCGTCACGTAAGCCAGAAATGCCTTCTAACTTACCCTCTTTGACCAGCTCGGCAATTTTTTCTAATAAGCGGGCTTTATTAACTTGATACGGCAGTTCTGTCGTAATAATGGCTTGACGACTACTTTCACCGATGTCTTCAAAATGACAACGAGCACGTAAATAAATTTTTCCACGACCTGTGCTATAAGCATTGTAGATGCCAGCTGCGCCATTGATAGCCGCTGCGGTTGGAAAATCAGGGCCGGGTATGTGTGCCATTAACTCAATGATGGTCATGTCGGGATTGGCACAAAGCGCCAAACAAGCACTGATGACCTCACCTAAGTTATGCGGCGGAATATTGGTTGCCATACCGACGGCAATCCCAGATGAGCCATTAATCAATAAGGTTGGAATGCGGGTTGGCAATACCTGAGGCTCAGATTCCGACTCATCGTAGTTAGGAATGAAATCAACGGTTTCTTTATCAATATCCGCCAATAATTCATGAGCGATTTTTGCCATCCGCACTTCGGTATAACGCATCGCCGCCGGTGAATCACCATCGACTGAGCCAAAGTTACCTTGCCCATCAATGAGCATATAACGCATGGAAAACGGTTGCGCCATACGAACCATCGTATCGTAGACTGCTGTATCGCCGTGCGGGTGGTATTTACCTATGACGTCACCGACGATACGCGCCGATTTTTTATAAGGCTTGTTCCAGTCATTGCCCAATTCACTCATGGCATACAAAACACGCCGATGAACGGGTTTTAAGCCATCTCGCACATCCGGCAGTGCGCGACCGACGATTACGCTCATGGCGTAATCCAAATAAGATTGCTTCATCTCGTCTTCGAGATTAACGGAAATAATTTCTTTAGCGAAGTTTGACATTGAACCCTATATAACTAGATTGCTGGCTACGCCAGCCGCATGATTTCTTGGCGGATTTTAACTATAAAACGCAACAGCGCCGCTTCCAAATGACCGCGCATTATAGCACACGTCAAAAACTCGTCTAAGGAATGCAAGCAAAACAACGCATAAATTGGCTAGAAAGTAAGAGATGATTTAGAAAAGTCATCCGAGGAATGGACGCAAAACAAAGTTTTGCGTCCTAGATAATGGCACGGAGCGCGAATAATCCTAGCGTTTTACCAGAAATAAGGCATCGCGTGCAGGAACGGTCACTTCATTGCCAATCAGCTCGCCTGTATTGATTTCTGGGGCTTGCGTGCCTTTCAGACGTTTGTAAGCATTATTTTTAACCGCAACCTTCCACGGTCTTTCTGTCATGTTTAATAGGACTAAACCTTTCTCAAACTCGCGTGACCAACGTTCAGCACCACCAGCAAACA
Source organism: uncultured Methylococcaceae bacterium (assembly GCA_903945375.1). Classification (GTDB taxonomy): domain Bacteria; phylum Pseudomonadota; class Gammaproteobacteria; order Methylococcales; family Methylomonadaceae; genus Methylovulum. The sequence continues at coordinate 25,417 of CAJAVP010000122.1, forward strand.
GCTTGATATTGCGTATTTCGGTTGTGCCGATTTGTTCGCTTACGCCGAATACGGGGGTTG
>CAJAVP010000123.1 GCA_903945375.1 uncultured Methylococcaceae bacterium
CCCGCATCGCTGCCATGAATGTCATGACCTATCTCGGTATGCCGGTTTCCGTCCGGGTAGGGACAACTGCGTCTTAATAAAAAAGGGGATAGGGATAGAATAACCTTCTGATTGTTTATGCGCCAACGCCTTTTGGAGTTATAAAATGACAAATGAAATAGAATTAAAACTGTTAAACGAAATTGAAGCTCTCAAACAAGAAATAAAGACCATAAAAGGTGAAACCGAAGATCAAAAACCAACTTATCAGTACAGTAAAATTCGCGACTCTGATCTGGAAAATCTGTTGGATATTGAAAGAAACTTGGATAAATCTATTTTTAAGCCTTGGTTTGCTTATTCAGTTTCACTTGATGATGTAGAGCCGCTATTCATTAATTTAATTCAGGAAAACGAATCCTTAATAGATAGCTACAGCGAAGAAGATTTAAAAGTCAATTTCTTAGTGCCCATTTTGAATAAAGTGCATTTTAAATCCTTTGAAAATAACATCAGGGACTTTTATGAATTGCCTTTGAAGTATGAAACAGATGATTTTATCTTTAGCGGCACCACTGATTTTGTGGTTTCATCCGGTTTGGTCAAAAGCAAAACCCCTTATTTTTTTATTCAGGAATTCAAACGCAGTGAAGAATACGGCAATCCACGACCACAATTATTAGCCGAACTGATTAGCGCGGTAGAATTAAATCAATGGCAAATCATAAAAGGTGCGTACATTATCGGTGCAATGTGGCATTTTGTGATTTTGGAAAAACTGGGTAAAAATCAATATCAATACTTTGTATCGCAAAACTTTGACAGCATGAGACTGGATGATTTAACCGCTATTTACAATCATTTGCTGTTTGTTAAAACTGAAATTATCGCTTTACAATCCAAAAATCATGTCAGCCCAGTTAATTAAATCACTTATTCCTCACTTACCCCGCTATGCCGAAGAAGAAGGCGATTTTTTACAGCGTGCCGCGTGCCGAATTAATCACCGCGCTGTGTGCAGAAAATAGTATTGACCATGCCATTTCTGAAAATACGGTTAATCTAATCGAAAACATGCTGGATACCTTAGTCACATTAAGCAAAATATATTTAGAAAAAGGCGAATTGTGCTTTATCTCTTTTCCTGCACAACTCATGGCTATGTCGGTTTTAACCGCGATGAGCGATAAGGATTTGCACTATTTATGTCACCTGGGGCATCACCAAACTTCAAGATAAACAGGTAGTAAAACCAAAATTCCAGTCGAGTTGACCAAGCGGTCGTTTAAAACCGCTTTCGGCGACATTACAGCGCAACAACAAACTTTCTTCATCACCGTGGAGTTGGCGCATAAGTTACTGCAATTGTCAGAAAAGAACTTTTCCTCAGATCATGTCGATGCGGTGAAAACTGAAGATACGTGTAATAAAGGTTTGCACAAAGAACCTAAGTTCTTAGCCTTGGGTTTACGTCGATTGTTACGCAGAGATTCAGCCATTATGAGGGTTTGTTGTCAATTTAATCGATATTGATTGATTAAACTCAGCGGCAGATAAATAATTCATAAACAGGCACTTAGGATCGAGTATGAAATAAAGTGAACAACTGTGTGCGGCTTCGCTTGCAGCGCAGGCACCAACAGTAGGCACTTTAGGCGAAGCCTGCACTGTGACTATTGGCAACTTGCCTAAGTTATTCCATGCTCATTCCTTAGTAATCCTAATCGTGCGCTTTTTCACTCATTACTTAATCGTAGTCTGGATTTTGTAAACGATGATCCAACGCCATCAATCGCTCAGGCGTACCAATATCCATCCAAAACCCCTCATACAACTGCCCGTTGACCTGTTTTTTTTGCATGGCTGCGCGTAACAGCGGCGCGAGCTTTAACACGCCTTGCGGTAAGTCGTAAAACAATTCAGGACGGTAGATGCCTATCCCGCTAAACGTCCATTTTTGCTCACCTGTTTCAAGCACTTCACTATTATCTGTCAAGGCAAAATCTCCCAACGGATGGTGCTCGGGATTACTCACCAAAACCAAATGCGCTAAATCGATACCCTGCGTTTGCAATTTGACATAAGGAAAATCGGTCGCTATATCGCCATTGACCACTAAAAAGGGCTCATTGCCTAACAAGGGTAAGGCGTTAATAATCCCCCCCGCCGTTTCCAAGGCTTGATCACCTTCGGGTGAGTAGACAATTGATGCACCTAGCGTCTGCCCTGTCCCTAGATAGTGTTCAATTTGCTGCCCTAAATGGGCATGATTGATAACAATCTCATCAAAACCAGCCGTCACCAATTGCATAATGGTATGTTCAATCAGCGCCTTACCAGCGACTTTTAATAAAGGTTTAGGCGTGTGATCGGTTAATGGACGCATCCGTTCACCACGACCGGCAGCTAAAATCATAACCTTCATCAGTACGCTCCATAAGCAGGGATAACCTGGTCACGCAGAAACGGTACAAATTCCGCTAATTCGGGGTGGTGCATGCAAACATTCAACACGTAATGTAGTGTGCGTGGAATGTCTTGCAGATAATTAGGTTTACCATCCCGTAAATGTAGACGAGAAAAAATACCGATGGCCTTGAGATGTCGCTGCATCCCCATTAAATCGAACCCGCGTTTAAATTGAGCAAAAGAACACGACACGCGACCAGCGGCGATTAAACGCTCAAAATACAGCTGACACCATGCGTCAATACGTTCATCCGGCCAAGCAATATAACAATCTCGCAGCAACGAAACGACATCGTAAGTAATTGGCCCGCTCACGGCATCTTGAAAATCTAATACACCCACCTGATGATTATCCAATACCATCAAATTGCGAGAATGATAATCGCGATGGACGCAGCAAACGGGTTGCTCTAAGGCGGATTGAATCAAAACAGCCTGAGTATTTGCCCATAAAGCCTCGGGCATTTCACAATCCAGTAATTCACCGATAAACCACTCTTTAAAAATTTCCAATTCCCGTGTCAACAGGGCGGCATCGTAGCAGGGTAATTCCACGGCCTGTAAAACGGCTGGGCTTTGGAGTAAAAATAGCGTATCGAAGGCGCGTTGATACAAGTCATCGGCATTCTGGGTATTGAGTACATCCAGATAACTTTGGCTGCCAAAATCTTCCAACAATAAAAAACCCTCGTCCTGATTTTGATGATAAATAGTAGGAACACGCAGCGCGGCCTGCGCCATCCATTGGGCAACGCGGATAAATGCGCCAGTCGATTCCCGTTCAGGCGGCGCATCCATAACAATAAAACAGCCATCGGGGGTCGTTACCCTAAAATAACGTCTAAAGCTGGCATCACTGGATGCCGGTTCAAACTGCTCAATAGTGAGTAATAGATCATTTTCAAGCCAGTCGATTAGACTTAATTGGCGTAAATCGTGGTTTATATTCATAGGAAAGTTTCGTTGCAAAGCACGGGTTAGATTAGTTGTCTGAGCATAATATGCGGTAGAATGCCCCAACTGCATTTTATTCGATTTACGATCTGTTACGCTACTCACTTAAAGCCACCTATGTTTCGTCGTATTTTTCTGGTATTTTTGCCTTCGCTGACGGCTTCCTCAGTCAGTTTTGCCGATACGGATGCCTGGTCTTGTCAACAAAACCAAGATAATAACCAATGGATCTGTATTGGCGATCAAGCCACACCGCTCCATCATCAACAAGCCGTTGAAGCAACCGCTATTGAACAAACGCCCAAAGCGATTGACAACCGCGCACCGCTTATCAAACCGCATGTTCCCAATGAGCAAGCGACGGAAGCCACCACCGCACCTCCCATTAATGCGCCCCAAACTCCAGCACCGCCAAGCGTTCGCCCATCCGAAGCCAGCACTTGCCAAGATTGCTCGGAGTCCCCCTCGGCTGATGACGACACCGGCAACGTAAACCTGCGCCTGCTTGGCCCTGTTTTTAATCCACAACAAGAACAAATCTTTAGTCGCTTAAAAGCCCGTTTACCTAGCGACCCTTGGCAAAATTGTCTTTCACCGAGAGGAACGCAACGTCATTGGATAGCCCCCAAAGATACGCGTACGCAATCGCCGTTGGATGTTAAAGCCAATTACTCCGAAATTTTTGATAACGAAATCGGGGCTTATTCCGGTAAAGTCGAGCTATCGCGAGGCGATCAACGCGGTCAAGCCAATAACGCAAATTATGACAGTATTTCTGAAACCTTGGATTTACAAGGCGATGTGTATTACAGCGAAGATGAACTGGCTTTGCACAGTGACACCGCCACACTAAAACTAGCATCGGATCAGGCTAAGTTGCGTGATACTTTATTCATCTTCCCCGCAACGCCCATACGCGGCAGTGCAGCAACCATTTATCGTGATAATAAATTCTTGTCGCATTATCAAGATGTCACGTACACCAGTTGCCGCCCTGGTAATCAGGATTGGGCATTACATGCCAGCGAGTTAAAACTAAATAAGCAAACCGGTAAGGGTTCTGCTAAAAACACCTGGATTGAATTTAAAGGCGTGCCGGTCTTTTATTCACCTTACATGGCGTTTCCAGTTGATAGTCGTCGCCTGTCTGGTTTTTTATCGCCCTCATTTGGTAGTACCCAAAATGGTGGTTTTATTCCCTCAGCCCCCTACTACTGGAATATTGCACCCAATTATGATGCCGTCATAACGCCCAAGTATTTCACCAAAAGAGGGGCGTTACTGGGCGGTGATTTCCGATACCTGTCTGAACAATCACAAGGCACCATCAGCATGGAATACATGCCAGATGATCAAGTTCTTAATGATTCACGCTATATGGGCTCGCTCAAACATTTTACTCAATTTACACCCAACATCAGCGGACATCTGGATTTAAATACCGTCTCGGATAAAAACTATTTTGCCGAACTGGGCAATGCCTTAAGTTTTCCTAACTTCAGTTTTGTTAAAAGTCAGGCGGATATTAATTATCTCAGCGACGGTATTGCTTTCACCACGCGCGTTGAAAGTTACCAAACCATTGACCCTACGCTCAGTGCCTTGCAAATGCCTTATCGCAGATTGCCGCAAATTAATCTGAACTTAAATCGTTCCTTTAATTTAGCAACGCCTGTTGATACGGCTTTAGAAAGCGAGTCGGTTTATTTTCAACACAATGGCTTAGTCAATGGACAGCGTTTCAATTTAAAGCCCTCGATCAGCTTACCTATTCAAAACGCCAGCGGCTACATCACACCAAAATTGTCACTGCAACATACGCAATATCTGCTCAATAATCAAAATAACGGACAAGCTAACGATATTTCCAGAACGCTCCCTATTATGTCGGTCGATAGCGGCCTGTTTGTCGAACGGGATTTAACTCTGGCGAATACCGCCATGCGTCACACCATCGAGCCTCGTTTGTTTTATTTGTACATTCCCAAAACTGACCAGAGCCAAATCCCTTTATTTGATACCTCGGTTTACGATTTTTGGTATAGCAGCATGTTCAGAGAAAACCGTTTTAGTGGCTCAGACCGTATCCAAGATGCCAATCAAGTCACAACCGCTGTGACGACCCGCTTGCTAGATCCTAGCAATGGCAGAGAACGACTTAAATTAAGCATTGGGGAAATCTTTTATTTCCGCAACCGAGACGTTACGCTCTGCGGCAACTATCCTACCAACTTATGCGCGATTAGTCCGGTAGAAACGGCCGATTCTTCACCCTTAGTTTCTGAACTGAGCAGCCAATTAACCGAGCAAATATCTATCGATTCTGGTTTACAATGGGATTCGCAAACTAACCATATCGTCCGTGGCAAAGCGGGTATTCATTATGTTAATCCGCAAGGTCAGATTGTTAATGTCGGCTATTTGTACCGCCAAAATCCACTCATCCCTAATCGTAGCAATGACATCACACAAAGTGATATGTCTTTCCGCTGGCCTATTGTGGATAACTGGCACGCCGTCGGACGTTGGCAATACTCCTGGTTGTATAATAGTACCCAAGACATGTTTTTTGGTGTTGAAAAAGAAAACTGCTGCTGGCGCTTCCGCCTCATTGGTCGAAGTTACTTAAACAGCCTTAACCAAATAACGGATAATAACCAACTACTGAACAATAGCATCGAAGGCACAATGCAAACGGGCGTATTCTTTCAAGTTGAGTTAAAAGGTCTAACAGGAATTGGTGAAAAATTAGACAATTTCTTTGAAAAAAGTATTTACGGTTATCGGAAACCTGACAAATGATTAAACAGAATAAAATTAACATATTAATTACCCTGCGCGGACTTTTATTGTGCTGCATATACGCCATGAGTCCGCTCGCACACGCGCAAGTCCTGGATAAAATTGTCGCCATCGTGGAAGATGATGTGATTCTCGAACAAGAGCTGGACAAAGAAGTCAACACCATTATCCAACGGATTCAAGCCAGCAAAACCCAAATGCCGCCAGAAGCCATGCTCCGCAAACAAGTGTTGGAAAAAATTATTGTCGATAAATTACAACGTCAAGTCGCTGAAAAAGCGGGCATCAGCGTGAGTGAAGATATGCTCAATAACTCAGCTGCAGATATTGCCTCGCGTAACCACATGAATATGGAGCAATTTAAGACCGAACTGGAAAACCAGGGGATGCCTTATAAAGCGTTTTTAGATAATATGCGTAACGAAATTATCATTAACCAGTTACGCGGTCGAGAAATTGGTGGCCGTATTAAAGTGACTGAGCGTGAAGTGGATCATTACCTAGAAACGCAAGGCAAAATCGGTGAAGAAGCGGTGCAATATCATTTAGGACATATTCTTATCGCGGTCAAAGAAGGCGCATCTTCTGCGGAAATTAACAAAGCGCAAACCAAAGCCGAGGAAATCACTCAAAAACTAAAAGCCGGCGACGAGTTTAGCCAAACGGCAATCAGCTACTCCAATGATGCTAATGCGCTTAAAGGAGGCGATTTAGGCTGGCGTACCATGAAAGAAATCCCTTCATTATTTAACACGGAAGTTACCACACTCAAATCAGGTGAAGTCTCAGCACCTATCCGCAGCCCCAGTGGTTTTCACATTATTAAATTGTTGGAAGTCAAAGGCATGGATAGCCATACCATCACTAAAACAAAAGTTCGCCATATCCTCATAAAAACCAATGAGTTGATTGATGATGCAGAAGCACGTAAACGCTTATTGGCATTAAAAGCCCGCATTACTGACGGCGATGATTTTGCCAGCTTGGCGCGTTCACATTCTGATGACAAAGGCTCCGCATTAAAAGGTGGTTCTTTAGATTGGGTCAATCCCGGGGATTTGGTTAAACCTTTTGAAGAAGCCATGTCGAATCTAGCGATTAATGACATTAGCGAGCCTGTGCAAACTCAATTTGGCTGGCATTTAATTCAAGTGCTAGACCGTGAAAATAAGGACAACAGTACAGAATTTAGACGTAATCAAGTCAAAGATGCTATCCGTAAACGTAAAATAGAAGAGGAAACTGAACTTTGGATACGCCGACTGCGTGATGAAGCGTATGTGGAAATCATTGATAACCGAATTTAATCACCGCCATCAACCTTAAATCAATGTATTCTCCCGGATGAATAACAAGGAAACACCCAACCTAACCGAATCTTATGACTTGGAACTGTTAAAAGAACAGTTGCAGCACATTTTGGCACATGAGCCATTAGAGGAACTGCGAGACATAGTGGCAGATCTAACCCTCGAATTAGCAATCGATCTCCCACGCTTGGCGGCCGCATTATTACATAGACAGCACATAATTCAGCCAACCGAGCTGAGTACCGTCATCACGGAGCGTGTCGATAACGTGCCCAATGCTATGAAAATGGTTCGTTACCGTTTGGATATCGGTAGTGAACACCAAGTCACCTTGGATGATATTAAACGCGTGCTGGTCGAAGAGTCGGGTGTTGATAAAAATAATATTAATAATGTTTCCATACGCCATCAATACACGCTTATTGAACTACCTGATGCCATGCCACCCGATATTTTTCAGCTTTTAAAAACCGTTGAAATTAATAACCAAAAACTAGACATTCGACGCGTAAAAATACGCAATAAAAAGCGCAGTATTCAACATGGACGACGAGGAAAAACCCGTAATCCCAAACCACAAGGCCATATCAGTGACCCATTATAGTGACTAATCGGATCAAGCTTACTGATAACCTCGACGATCATTACTACACCATTCCCCGTCTATGAGCAGCATAAACTACATAAATACTCCGGAAAAACTATCGGAATTGATCGAGAAAATTAAACGGGTATCTTGGCTGGCACTTGATACTGAATTTCTCCGTGAAAAAACCTATTACCCTAAATTTTGCTTATTACAAATAGCGACCCCTGATTGGGTGGCGTGTATTGATCCCATTGCCTTACCGCAATTAGACGGCTTATTTGATGCGATTTACAATCCGGCAATTATCAAAGTTTTTCATTCATGTCGCCAAGATTTAGAAATTTTTTACCAAATAATGGGTAAACTCCCCTACCCTATTTTTGACACGCAAGTGGCTGCGCCATTGCTCGGTTTTCAAGACAACCCGGGCTACGCGATGCTGGTGTCGAGCTTGCTCAATATTAATCTGAGTAAAGCCCACACCCGAGCGGATTGGAGTAAGCGACCGTTGACTGAGGCGCAAATTGAATACGCTGCCGATGATGTTATTTATCTTTGTCAGATTTATCAGATGGTTCTTAAAAAACTGGCCGAATTAGGTCGATCTGATTGGCTGGTCAGTGATTTTGCCGAGCTATCTAATCCGGAGCTTTATCAAGTCAATCCCGAAAAAGCTTGGCATAAAATCAAAGGTAAAAACAAACTCACCGGCAAACAACTGTCTATTATCCAAACGTTAGCGGAATGGCGCGAAAAAACCGCCCAACAGGAAGACCGACCTAAAAGCTGGTTATTGCGCGATGAATTACTGTTTGACATTGCCAAGCTCCAACCCGAAACCGTGACTGATTTAGCCAATGTGCGTGGCATCAATGAGCGCACACTCAATCGTTACGGTAAACAGCTATGCCAATTAATCAATGTCGCTAAAAATCGCCCCCCCATTCCCTTGCATGAACATGGTCGGACGGCCAAAAAAACGCAGCAACAAGAAGCGATTTTGGACATATTAACCGCCTTAGTCAGAGTTCGAGCGGAAGAAAATGCCTTAAACCCAAATATTCTAGCGTCCCGTAAAGATCTTGAAGAACTCCTCATGGCTGATGACGATAGCCCGTTGTTACATGGTTGGCGTTATAGTATGGCTGGCAAAGAACTCATCGGTTTATTGAATGGTGAGCTGTTGCTCAGTGTGCAAGCCGAAAAATTAGCCGTCACCCATAAAACTTGATACCTTAGCCCACTATTGTCTCAGCCAAGCTGAGTGCTGTACTCACTGGAGCATGTCATGTCAGAGCAAATAAACTATATCCGCTGGTTTGATGAAATAACAATTGAAGACGTGCCTTTAGTGGGCGGCAAAAATGCCTCATTGGGTGAAATGTTCCAAACGCTCTCGCCGCAAGGCATCCTGATTCCTAACGGCTTTGCTATCACAGCCGAAGCCTATCGTTATGTTCTCGAACAAAACCACTGCCTAACTGCCTTGCATGACGCATTGGATAATTTAAATCCCAATGATATTGAAGACCTCAGTAAACGCGCTCGTAAAGCACGCGACATTATTTATGCCGCCCCCTTACCCGCTGATCTTGAAGCACAAATTCTTAGCGCATTTGATCATTTGCAACAACAATATGGCGAAGAACTTAGTGTTGCCGTCCGCAGCTCAGCCACCGCCGAAGATCTACCCAGTGCAAGCTTCGCCGGTCAACAAGACAGTTATTTAAATATTCGCGGCACACAAGCCTTACTGGAATCCTGCAAACGCTGCTTTGCCAGCTTATTTACCGACCGCGCCATTCATTACCGTGTGGATCAAGGCTTTGATCATTTCAAACTGGCATTATCTATCTGCGTCATGAAAATGGTACGCTCCGATTTAGAGACCAGTGGAGTCATGTTTTCTTTGGATACCGAATCCGGCTTTAGTGATGTCGTCTTCATTACAGCGGCCTACGGCTTAGGTGAAAACATCGTACAAGGTGCAGTCGATCCCGATGAATTTTACGTCCATAAACCCACTTTTGAACAAGGCTATCGAGCGGTATTAAAGCGAACATTGGGGGCTAAAAAAATCAAAATGGTTTATAGCGATAAAAGCACACGAGAATCGACCCGTAATATCGTCACCTCAAACGATGAACGCAATCGTTTTTGTCTCACCGATAACGACGTGCTAACGCTGGCGGATTACGCAATCAAAATCGAAAAACATTACAGTGCCAAGGTCGGTCATCCTAAACCGATGGATATGGAATGGGCAAAAGATGGCTTAGATGGTCAACTATACATTGTTCAAGCACGCCCAGAAACGGTTGTCTCCCAGCATAATGGCCTAATGCTTGAGCAATATGTGCTACACAACAAAGCCGTGCCATTAATTACCGGTCATGCCGTGGGCAGTAAGATCGCCGTGGGCAACATCTGTATTATTGAAAGCGTAGAACATTTACATCGCTTTAAAGCAGGTGACATCTTGGTTGCCGACATGACCACCCCCGATTGGGAGCCGGTGATGAAAATTGCCTCAGCGATTATCACTAACCGAGGCGGACGCACCTGCCATGCCGCCATTATTTCCCGTGAATTAGGCGTTCCTGCCGTAATCGGCTGCGATAACGCGACTAGCGCACTAAAAGACAATGCCGCAGTGACTGTCTCGTGTGCCGAAGGTGATATTGGCAAAGTTTACGCAGGCGCCTTAACCTATGAAATAAGCACAACCGATTTAACAGGTTTGCAACGCCCCAAAACCCACATCATGCTGAATATCGGCAATCCTGAAATTGCCTTCAAAACCAGCTTCTTACCCAATGATGGTGTGGGTTTAGCGCGGATGGAATTTATCATCACCGAATATATCAAAGCCCACCCAATGGCCTTACTGCATCCTGAGCATGTTCTGGATAACGCGGAATTAGAACAGCTGAAGCAATTAACCCGCCATTACCAAAGCCCTGCTGATTTTTTCGTTCAACGTTTATCAGAAGGTGTTGGTACCATTGCTGCTGCTTTTTATCCCAAACCCGTCGTAGTTCGCATGTCGGATTTCAAAAGCAATGAATATGCAACCCTTCTAGGGGGCCATTGGTTTGAGTTCGATGAAGAAAACCCAATGATTGGTTTTAGAGGTGCTTCTCGCTATACTCATCCCGCTTACGCCGAAGGCTTTGCCTTAGAGTGTGCCGCAATGAAACGGGTACGCGACGAGATGGGCTTAAACAACGTAATTTTGATGATACCGTTCTGCCGTCGAATTGAAGAAGCCAAACAAGTTCTCAATAACATGGCGCAATTGGGTCTAAAGCGTGGCGAGCAAGGACTACAAATTTACGTGATGTGCGAAATACCTAACAACGTCATTTTAATTGACGCATTTTCTGAATATTTCGACGGTTTTTCTATTGGCTCAAACGATTTAACCCAGCTCACTTTAGGCGTTGATCGCGACTCCAACATCCTAGCAAACAGCTTTGACGAACGTGACGATGGCGTAAAAATGCTAATACGACTCGCTGTAGAAGGCGCACAACGTAATCATCGACACTGTGGTATTTGTGGTCAAGCACCGTCAGATTACCCAGAAATGGCTGAGTATCTGGTAGAACTTGGCATTGACTCGATTAGTTTAAATCCCGACACCGTATTAAAAACAACTCAGCATTTAATTGAAGTTGAACAACGATTGGAAAAGATAAATAAAAATGCAAGTATTTAATGGGGTTCACCACATTAAAGACTATACTTAAGCACCTCTAACAATAAATATAATTTTGTTCCCTTACCCTGATCAACCTTACCCTAACCGAAGAGGAATATACGATGGAAATTAGAACAAGTCTATTTGGCGCACAACTCATCGACCCAGAAACCGTTATTACATTTCCACAAGGCATACCGGGCTTTGAAGATAAAACCATATACAAACTATTTAAAGAAGAAGAAAATGAAATAATTTTCTGGTTGCAATCAGTAGATGACGCCGACCTTGGCTTTTCAGTCGCCGATCCCGCTGAATTTAACATCAATTATCTCTTTACATTAACTGATGAAGAAGAGCAACTGCTCCAGCTAAACGATGTCAATGATCTCGCTTTTTTATTAATCTTACAGAAAAATGAAAATAGTGGCGATAAGCCTATGATAAAAGGCACCCTCACGTCGCCGTTGGTTATTAATACAAAAACCCGTTTAGCTATTCAAAAAATCATTCCCCGTATCGAGCAAAGCATTACCTTAATTGAACAGTCACCTGAAATTCAAGTCACCGAAGCTTAACTTGATAAGATTGCCCCCCAATTTTTTAATAGGGGGCAATGCCTCTTATTCAATACTCAAAACTTAGAGTTTAGAGGGTAAAACTAAATTATTTTCCAAGGCTTTAGATGCTAATAGTTCAACCAGTAATTGAGCGTAATGATCGTACTGAGGAGGAATAGGGAGTTCCCAAAACTTACCGGTTACTCGAGCAAAAAGACTCTCTAACCAAGGCTTATTTGATTTTGCATAATTTAAAATAAATTGGTAAGAACCTTCATTGTGGGTAATCGTAAAATCCTCTAACCAAACATCAATTGTTTCACTTTCGCCCAATAGTTTTGTTTGAACATAAACTTTATGCGTATCAAGATCGCAACTGAAATCTGTCATTTCGGCAAAATCTTTTAATACGATATTTGCCACCCACAAAACCATTGTTTTTGGAGTCCATTTGACGGCTTTCTTTATTAAAAACGTTTTATAACTCATAGTCGACCTATATTATTTAGTTTAAAACAACCTGGCACTTTAAAAAGAACAGGTGATTATGCTGATGACATTAAAACTTTGTTGTCTATCCATAACACTTAAATTATATCTGAAATTCAGTTATTTTTATATCCTATGAAATCAGACATGTGTCTTTAGTTAACATATAATTAAAAGCTGCTGTAATCAAATAAAATTTACCAAGAAACATACAAATCTCTCATAATAATGCCTCAATGATTTATTATATAACCCGTCGAATTTTATATGCAGTGCCCTTATTATTAGGTGTCAATATACTGACATTTATACTTTTTTTTATTATAAATAGTCCTGACGACATGGCAAGGATGCAACTTGGGCAAAAACGAGTAACCGAAGCAGCTATCATAAACTGGAAACAGCAGCATGGTTATGATTTACCGTTGTTTTGGAATGAACAAGCCAGATCAAGCGAGAAGCTTAGCGAAACCATTTTCTACCAAAAATCCATGGGGTTATTTTTGTTTCACTTTGGCGTTTCCGATAGCGGACGCGATATTAGCTCAGACATTAAAGAAAGAGCTTTACCTAGTTTAAGTCTAGCCCTTCCCAGCCTAATTTTAGGATTAATAACCCATATTGGTTTCGCACTAATCATGATTCTATTTAGAAATAGTCGATTAGAACGATTAGGTATGATTTTTTGCATAGTATTAATGTCAATATCATCCTTATTCTACATTATTAGTGGACAATTCATATTTGGCAAAATCATGAAATTAGTACCTATTTCAGGTTTTGATGACGGCTTATCTGCACTACGCTTTTTATTATTACCAATAATGATTAGTGTGTTCTCGGGACTAGGCTCAGGCGGGCGTTGGTATCGCAGTATTTTCTTGGAAGAATCTGGCAAAGATTACATAAGAACCGCTAGAGCAAAAGGCTTAACAGAAATACAAACTTTGTTTCGACATGTCCTGCCTAATGCAATGATACCGATTTTAACAGGCGTTGTTGTTATATTACCATCACTGTTTATGGGTAGTTTAATGTTGGAATCATTTTTCGGCATTCCTGGATTGGGCAGTTACACCATTGATGCCATCAATAGCCAAGATTTTGCTATTGTTCGTGCAATGGTTTTTCTAGGTTCGGTACTTTACATACTAGGTTTACTACTAACTGATGTATCTTACTCTATAGTTGATCCTAGAATAAGAATAAAATAATCTACATTCATAACAAAGTTGCTAATACTTACACCTGTGCTATTGCCATAACGTTAAAACTAGGATTTAAACTATGTCAGAAAAAAAGAAACTTGTAATTATTATTGCTGCAATTGCATTGTTAAGCGCATTAGCTTCATATATTGTATATAGTTTTTGGTTCAAAGAAAGTAAACATAATATTTATATTGGTATTGTGACGTCCAATCAAGGTTATCAAAATTCTATCATTAATGGAATCAATACTTATATTGAAAAGATTGATAATAGCAAATATGTAAATCCTAAAAATATCAAACTTCAAACGTTTGACTCTAATGATCAAGATGTCATAAATAAAATCAATGATTTTACCAATAAGAATGATGTTATTGGGTTTGTAGGGCACACAGATAACATCAGCACTAGAACAATTTCGCTAAAAACCACATCAAAAAAAATACCTTTTATCAACATAGCCTCAATTGACTCAGGAATTAGTAAAGATAATCCTCTGTATTACTCAATGGTTTTCAACGATGAAAAACAAGCAAAATTTCTAGCTAACTATTCCAGAAATGTATTAGGCTTCAGCATCGTAACCGTTATACATGATAATACGGAACACGGCCAAAGCATGGCAAAACAATTTAGTGAAGTCTATGAGCGTTTTGGCACAAAAATACATTATACATTTCCTTATGACAGCAATAACTCAATCGATCAAATAATAAACGATAATAAAGGTAAACAAGATTTAGGGACTATTTTCTTTATTGGCTCTGCACAAGATTCTGCAAAATTTGTTGTTCATGCCAGAGACGCTAATATTAGAAATAAAATCATTGCAACAGATGTTGTCGCTACCAAATATTTCTTGGATGCTATGGAAGAGGTTACCAAGAATAAAGGCGAAATAGATCGCTATACTAATGAACTTCTCTTTCCTAGCCCTTTACTTTTTGATACAGCTGGCTCGGAAGAACAGCATTTTAAAAACCTTTATCTACTGCAATACAAAAATTATCCAGACTGGGTGTCTGCCTACGCTTACGACACTGCAAAATTATACTTAGACAAACTGATAAAATCTAAACTTAGTAACACTGATAATGTAGATAAAAATATTATTTTAAGTAACATCGCTAAATTTAACTCACCCGATAAAATCTTAATAGGTGCATCAGGAGAAACTTGGTTTAATGAGAATAGAGAATCTCAAAAACCTATTCAAATAGGTTACTATGATGGTCATAATATTATTGCCGCACCAACGCAATTACAATTAATCAAAGCAAACACATCTGTTAACTATATTGATGAGTTAAAATCTGGAAAAATGCTTTATGTTAATGATCGATTTATGTACAAAACAAATGTTGTTTATACGGGAATCGAAGTAAATAACATCAGTAAATTAGATCTGGAAAAAAAAAGCACACAGATAGATTTATCTATCTGGTTTAGATTTAGAGGTAATTTTGATCCAGCAAATTTACTGTTCAGTAATGCTAATAATGAATTTTTGCTTGAAAAACCCGTGCAATCCTATGAGAAAGACGGCGTTATGTTTCAAAAATACAAAATAAGCTATGAATCAAAATTAGATTATTCCTCACAAAAATTTAGACATGGCAGCCATCTCCTTGGCATTTCCTTTCGTCACAAAAACTTCAATAAAAATAATGTCATCTACGTAATAGATGACTTAGGAATGGACTTAAATAGCAAAACCAGTCTAAAAGACAAACTATATTCAAATAACGTTAGCAATTCACTATCCAAATGGAAAATTATTGCAGCACAATTCTATCAATCAATCACTAAAGTTCCGACATTTGGAGAGCCCATTTACGTAGGCTATGGAGCAATTGAGCCAGAATTTTCAAAAATAGATTACGAGGTTATTGTTGCCGAAGATCGATTTAGCTTAAATGACTATATCGACTCCGTTTATTTTGTTTATATTGGTATTTTTGGTCTACTAGGCAGTGTTAGCGCAAAGCTAATAGAGGCTAAATACAACCCTAAACATCCATCAAAAAATAATGCGGTCACTCCATACAAAAAAGAAGTTATTTTATTCTGGTTGTTTTCCGCGTGGATTATGCGTGGCATTTTTTGGTCAATATCATTATTATCAATTGGAAATTTAGGTATCGAGATAGCTATTGATGATGGACTGTCTAATTCATTAATAGATAAAATAGTGATGACTTATGACATTCTTTGGTGGTTGCTACCCGCAAAATTACTTAATATGTCTACGGATCAATTTCTATGGCCAACTATAGAGAATAGATCACAAAGAAAAGTACCTGGAGTTATTAAGCATTTTATTAGCGGCATACTTTATCTGTTGTTTATTTTTTGTATTATCGCATTTGTTTTTGATAAACCCTTATCTAGCCTATTAGCAACCAGCGGCTTGTTTGCAATGATTTTAGGTCTTGGTGTGCAAAGTAATATCGCCAATATTGTTTCTGGTATTATTGTTAATCTTGAAAAACCATTTACTATTGGAGACTTTGTAAAAATAAAAGGCTTTGATCGAGTGGAAGTGATTGACATTTCATGGCGGAGCTTAAAAGTTAAAGATAATCAGAATAATATTATCAGCATACCCAATAGCAGCGTTGCGACATCTGAAATTGTCAATTTCATTGAAAACTTTTCTAAAATTGAAATAAAGCTTTATGTTTCACCAAAATATGACCCCGATTTAATCCTTGACCATTTGAAAAATGCATTAACTTCCGTAAAAGGTATTCATGATATCAAAGCACCAGAACACTATTTAAGTGGTATTATTCTAGCACCTGACTCTTCACCTATTGCCGAATACCTTATTTCCTTTAGTATCTACGAGTATAAAAAACATAAAGTTTTCAGGAATGAAATTTGGAAGTCTATTTATCATGAGTTTGATAAAGCAAAAATAAGTTTTGAGCGTGAGCTAGATGAGCATACTTTAATTGAAAAAAATTATTGACAAAAAAAAATAATTTACAAAAATTATGTTCTGCATTGGTGTGCTGATTAATTAAACAACATGGCTATCTATAGTAGGCAACGCGCGACTCATTAGAGTCGGAAATTATTTGGTTAATGTAAGACAAAATAATTTTTATGTTAACGATTTGGTAACAATAGAGTGTTAATGTTTTTGAAAATATCCGGCTTTTTATCTTATGATTCAATGCTTAACTGAATAAGAATAAAAGCTTTTTTACACAAAACAAAAACTGACCAAAGAGATATTAACCAAAAAACTTATCTATGTCATTGTTTATACTGACATAGATTTACATTAATCACGTGTCTAGCAAAAGTTTAACTTACCGTTTTTTTAAAATTAATCATAAATTTTGAATTGAAGATAAAATACTGTAAATTAAGCTCGAGTAAACCACATTAAGCATTTTTCAATCCAACTATCATCCCATGAAAAATACATCTGAACCTCTTATTTCTAGATATCTTGCGACATTTATAACATTATTTTTAATTTTTTTATTGTTATTAGCTTTTTTCTGGTCTTACATAGTTATTACTATCAAACCTGGTGAAGTTGGCGTACTTTTTAAACGATTTGGACAGGGTACAGTTGTTGATACTGTTTACCAAGAAGGTTTAACTATCATATTCCCATGGAATATTATGTACAAGTATGATACTAGGGTTCAACAACATCAATACACCATGACCTCTTTAACAAAAGAAGGTTTAAAAGTAGAATTAGAAATTTCTATTAGGTATTATCCTGAGTTAGAAACAGTTGGTGTACTACACCAGCGCGTTGGCCCTGATTATTTAGAAAAAATCGTTATTCCTGAGGTCGCCTCTAATGTCAGGGAACAAGTCGGACATTTAGGGATTGAAGATTTGTATACACCAGACCCCGCTATTCTTCAAAACATTGTCAATCGCACAATTGACCAAATGGAAAGAAATTATATAACAATTCAGGATGTTGCCATTTTACGAATTACCTTACCAAAAAGTATTGAAGAAATCATTGAGAAGAAGCTTGAATACAAAGAGTTGGCTCAGACCTATCAATACCGTTTAGAAGGTGAAAAACTAGAAGCTGAAAGAAAATTAACTGAAGCTAAAGGTATCGAAGCCTTCAATGAGACAATCGGTAAATCTATAACTTCAGATGTTTTGAAATGGCAAGGCATTCAAGCAACACTTTCTCTGGCAACGTCTAATAACGCTAAAGTTGTCGTTATTGGTAACAATTCCAAAGAGATGCCGATTATTTTGGGTGGTGATTCTGAGGTTTCAAAGCACTAATGAAGACAAAAAAGTTTATTTGGCCACTACTTATTATCATAGCGATAAGTATAACGCCCATTCGTCTTTTGGTTGGGTATTTTTCTAGCTACGAATTTTCACTTAATAAGCGCCAAGAATTAGCAAAAAACCTAACGAGTGACATCGAAATTGCGGCTATATGGAATAACAAACATTTTGGTGAAAGTTTTATAAAGGGTGTTGATTTAGCTTTGGAAGAAGAAAATACAAAAGGCTTTAATTTTACACATGAAGATACGAAGATTACTGTGACAAAGAAAATGGTTATCCGTTATTTTAGTGGGGATAAAACTGAGAATAAAAACCTCTCTGAAGAAATCACCGCAAATAGGAATATTGTTGCTGCAATTAGCGCTCAAGAATCAACAGAAGCATTAAATTCTTCGGTTCTTTTTGAACAACATGGTGTCCTTTTCTTATCTACTTTTGCAACCGATCAACATTTAACTAATCACGGCTTTAATTATGTTTTCAGTACCATTCCTGTAGCCGTTGATTATGCAAAAGCCCTTGTTGATTTCACAGAACACAAAGGATTTAAAAAAGTTGCTTATCTTTATCCTAGAGAGGGCTCAGGTGCATTAAACTTTACTATTAGTTTTAGCACATTATTGTTTAATAAGCCGATTTCAGTTACCGAATCCAGTTCTTTTGATTCTAAACAAGAGGATTATCGTCAATTAGCTTACAAACTACTCGAAAACCCAACTGATACTATTTTACTTTTAGCTAAAGGAAAGACTGCTGCAAGAATGATAGAGCAATTGAGAGATATGGGGATTGATAAGCCGATTATGGGATATATTGGGTTGGATGACATTGATATTTGGGAGGCTTCAAATGGAAGATCTTATAATACCTTTATCGCATCAACATTCCCTGCAATTAATGAGGTAGATAAAGCGACTGATACGTACAAAAACTACCATTCAAAATATGGGACTTACCCAAATTATCTCGCTATACAAGGATACAATGCAATTAAAATTATTGCAGGTGCAATTAGAAAAGGTAACTCTTATATCCCTATAAATATTGCTGGAACTTTAAAATATCATTTTAAAGGCGAATATAAGGACTATTTCTTTAATAGCTTAGGACGCATTGAAAATGCCTCCATAATTATCAAAGAAATGAAAGACGGTGAGTTTCACAATACTTTAAAACCGGAGTAAATATGACTGGATTGATTTATGTTGCAGCGTGCTTTATTATCGCCTGCTTTGGAATAAATAGAAAACTTGGTTTCTGGGGTTATTTTTTTGGTTCACTATTTTTAACACCTTTCGTAGGTGTTATATTAGTTGCCGCCTCAGGTAGAAATAAAAACTGATTTTTTTCGCTAATTAAATTTAGCAATATAACTGAATTTTAGTAACTACTCACCCCTTTCCAATTTAAAATAGTTAATAAAATAAAAAAGTAAAAATTATCTGAAACTTGCAAAAAAGACACTTTTAGCTCAAAACAGCGTTTTTTGCACAATCGTTGAATTCTCTAAATTTTATCTAATTGATTTAATTGAAATTTAATTACACGATAGGGGGTGAGTAGTTACGAATTTTAAATAAATTTTAACTTTCAGTAAGTTATCAAAGTGTAGTAAAATGCAGTTGCTGTTAAGTAATTATAACTCAAACCGGAGGTCGTCATGGCTGAAAACGAAAAAATTGATCATGCTCAAGAAATCGTGCAAACAAGCATGTACTATGCGATGGGTTTAGGTATTGTACCTATACCTGTTTTTGATTTTGTCGCAGTTACTGTTGTACAGTTAGATATGTTGAGACGCCTTTGTAAACTTTACGAGGTTAAATTCCTAGAAAGCAAAGGTAAAAATTTAATTGGTGCTTTAGTTGGCGGTGGTTTCTCTTCAACGCTTTCACCAATCTTAGCTAGCTTAGTTAAATTGATTCCTGTTGTTGGTTCGACTTTAGGTGCTTTGAGCATGCCGATTCTTGCTGGCTCATCAACTTATGCAGTAGGCAAAGTTTTTATTCAACACTTTGAGTCAGGTGGTACATTCCTTAACTTTGATCCAAAAGCGGTTAAAGACTATTACGCGGAACAATTAAAAGAAGGCACTTCAATCGCTTCTAAAGCGAAACCAGCTAACGCTTAATTTTTTTGTTTAAATTGCATTGCACGTATTTTATGCGTGCAATGTTTTATTTGATCAAAAGAAAGTATCACCTCAATCTTCACCTCTGTATAATTCTGAAAACTTAGTATCCTCGCAAGCTTTTTGTGTAATTGTAGTATTATCAATTTCAGTTTAATAGCTTGTAGGTATTCAAATAAAAAAGTAAAGCTTTTTTCCTGAACAGACAATCACTAATATAGATTGAAAACGCTGTATTTCATTTGAGAGACTCTTCTCTATCGCAGACATTTCTAGTAACCATTTAGCTCAATACTCCCAGTTAGGTTTGGGAACTAGCTTATTTATTTTTTCCAGAATTCAGGAATAAATAAAATCACTATTGAAAAAATCTGTATGCGTCCTAGCAACATTGCAAAAGTACAAATACCAGTCTGAAAATCATTCAATATACTGTAATTACTAGCGGGTCCAACCAAATTAAGTCCAGGCCCAGCATTATTAAAACAGGCAATAATCGCTGTAAATGCGGTTATAAAATCCAACCCACTAAATAATAAAGTAAAGACTAAAAACACAATACACATAAAATAAAGAAATATAAAACCGGTCACCGAAGTAACAATACTTTCACTCACCACAGTACGGCCTATTTTTAATGGCTTAACCGCATAGGGATGTATGAATTTAAACATTTCTAGGCGGGCTTGTTTCATTAAAATAATCGTCCGAATCATGCGAATACCTCCGCCTGTTGAACCGGTAGATACTGAAATGCTACTTAAAAACAACATCCACATCGACGCAAAAATTGGCCACAAATTAAAATCCTGTGTTGTAAATCCGGATGTTGTTGCCACGGTTACCAAATTAAATGTGGCATGTCGTAAACATGTCCAAAAACTCGGATAGGTATTATTATGCCAAAGCACACCTGCAACTAGCACACAACTCCCTAAAACAACGGTCAACATACCTAAAACTTCGACGTCTTTACGATAAGGTGTAAAAGAACGTTTTTTCAATGCCAAATAATGAGTAGCGAAATTCATAGCCGAGAGTAATTGAAATATAGTCAATACCATCTCAATGGGCACTGAATTGAAATACCCCACACTTTTGTCATGTGTAGAAAAGCCTCCTAAACTCATCGCCGCAAAGGCGTGACAAATGGCATCAAACCAATCCATGCCGACTAATCGCAAAGATAATATGCAAACAATCGTAATGACCACATAAGCCCCCCATAACGCTTTAGCTACTTGGGTTATACGCGGAGGTAAATCAGATTCTTTAACTGAACCTGGAGACTCCGATTTAAGTAATTGCATACCACCGACTCCCAAAATAGGGAGGACGGCAACAGCAAAAACAATAATACCTATCCCACCAAACCAGGTTAACTCATGCCGCCACAAATTAACTGACATTGGCAAGTGATCTAAATCACTCAGGACAGTAGCGCCCGTCGTTGTTAATGCCGAGATGACTTCAAAATAAGCATCAATAAATTTAAGTTCGGGTAAACTGAGTAACAATGGTAAGGTACAAAAAACAGAAGCCAGCGACCAGCACAAGGTGACTAACAAAAAGCCCGCTTGTTGAGAAATTTTCTGCGGCACATCTTTAGTCACAAAAAATATCAAAAATCCGCATAACAACGTAATGGAAGTTCCCTGAAAAAACGCGAGGGTAGCGCCATCATCATTCGCAAGAGAAGTCAGTAAGCAGGTGGCCATTAGGGCACTAAAACCCATCGTTACCACACCGAAAACATGAAGAATAGTAGGCAGACTGTTCATAGCTGTCTTTAGAAAGGTCAGGGATTCGAGGAATTGCAAACCAACATGTTATAACTTGATTGGATTGGCATTAAATAAATTATGTCTAAATGGGCTGGAAAATTTTTTCAATGTGACTGACCAATTTCTTATCAATGGCAAACATCACTACATGATCATTTTCCTCAAAAACGGTATCGTGATGAACACAAATCACTTGCTCATTACGAATTAAAGCCCCCATAACGATTCCTTCGGGTAAATTGATACTTTTGACCTGACGACCAACAACCGAATTACTGCCTTTGCTTTTATGAGCAATTGCTTCAATGGCTTCGGCCGTACCGCCACACAAAGAACTCACCTGCACCACATCACCACGACGTACATGCTTAAGAATACTACCTAAAGTTTCTTGATTCGGTAATACCGCCACATCAATTCCCGTGCCCGGCAGTAATTTACTGTATGAGAGATGATTCAGTAGACAAATCGTTTTACGAGCCCCCAAACTCTTAGCTAAAGAAGCTGAAATGATATTAACGCCATCATTATTGGTAATCGCACAAAACAAATCCATGGTTTCTATCGACTCATTAATCAACAAATTCTCGTCAGCACAATCACCCAATAAAACCGTGCTGTTATGCACCTCGCTTGCTATTTTTTTAGCTCGCCGAGCATCTTTTTCGATAATTTTAACTTGATGGTCTTTTTCCAATGCCAAAGCCAAGCGTTTACCGACATGTCCTCCGCCAGCAATCATAATGCGATTTAACGGCTGCTCTAATTTGTTTAATTCTTTAAGCACATTACGAACTTCAGATTTTGGTGCCACAAAAAAGACTTCATCATCGGTTTGAATTTCAGCCTCTCCATTCACTATGATGGGTTTACCCTGTCTAAAAATCGCTGCAACCCGAATTTTTCCATCAACCAAGCGATCTTTTAGCGTTTTGATTTTTCTTCCCGTCAAAAAGCCGCCGTTAACCACACGAATAGAAAATAAACGCACTAATCCACCCGCAAAATCCGAGATATGCAAAACACCGGGATATTCAATTAAGTTGCGAATCGATTGCATAACGACTTGTTCTGGGCTGATAACAAAATCAACCGGAATACCGTTTGGACCAAATAGTTGCGGGTGTTCTAGATAATCGACAGCCCGGACACGGGCGATAGTTTTAGGACGGCTGTATAAGCTATTAATGATGAGACACGCCAATAAATTAGTTTCGTCGCGATCGGTTGCGGCAATAACAATATCGGAATTAAGCACATCGGCTTGCTCGAGAACACTGGGATGTGCGGCATTGCCCGTTACCGTGGCAATATCAAAACGCTCTTTGAGTGCATCTAAAAGTTCAGGTTTAAAATCTACGACAACAATATCGTTTTCTTCACTCGCCAAGGCTTCAGCCACTGACGAACCGGTAACGCCGGCACCAAGTATGAGTATTTTCAATCTCTAATCCGTATGACAAAACGCAGCGGCTCAATTTTTTTAAGCTGAAGGTTCGTTAGTTTTAATTATTAGGGAGATGCGCTTTGCACCCATTGCTTAAAAACTTTGGAAAATTATAACCTAAATCCTGAAAACCCTAAAAACCAAGAAAAAAGAAACCGCCACGCAAAAGGCAGATATAAGCTATTAGGCTAACAGCAGATAATCACTGGCTGCATTATAAGTCACAGAACTAACACCCGTGAGTTCAATTTGGACGTCATCGACGGCTTTAAATACACCATCATTATTCAAATCAAGTTGTATTATCGCACCATTAAATGCTAAGGAATTACTGGCATCTAGGAGCGAGGGAAGTATCTGATTCGTGCTTAAAGACGATAAACGGATGCCACCTAGCTGTAATAGATTTTCTAACGCACCGCTAAAATCAATTTTATCGCCTATCCCATTGAGAACCGTATCTATGCCACCGGCTTCTAAATCGACATTGCCTGCATCCACTCGGTCGATACTGGCATAAACAATTCGGTCAGAATCAAGTCCGCCATCTATCGTATCATTGCCTCTGCCGCCGATTAACACATCGCTACCCGAGCCTCCGCTCAAGCTATCATTACCATCCCCGCCATTTAGAATATTACTGCCCATACTACCTGTCAGAGTATCGTTAAACCCACTACCAACTAGGTTTTCAATATTGCTCAACGTACTATTGCCACTGGCCGTTCCGGTATTCAAGTTGACAGTCACTCCATTGCTTGCATCCGCATAGGACGCTGTATCAATTCCTGCACCACCATTCAGTGTATCTTTGCCACCTGCACCTATTAGTGTGTTGTTGCCGGTGCTGCCTATCAATTGGTCTGCGAAATGACTGCCGGTAAGGTTTTCAAAATGACTAAAGCTATCATTGCCTGCACCACCACTGGCTTTGCCCGTGCCTAGATTAACAATGACACCTGCTTTAGCATTTAGATAGGACAAGGTGTCAATACCGCCCGCTCCGTCGAGCGTATTGTTGCCGTCTGAACCGGCTAGCGTGTCACCAGAATTACTGCCTATCAGGTTTTCGATATTAGCCAGGGTATCAATACCCGAACCTCCCGTAGTTTGAGGTGTGGTTTGGCTCAAGCTAATAGTAATGCCGCTACGTGCGCTCAGATAAGACACGGTATCCGTACCACCGACACCATCAATAGTATCATCACCCGCTTCGCCGCTTAAAAGGTTATTACCCACATCGCCAATCAGTACATCATTCAAGTTACTGCCGATTAAGTTTTCGATATGACTCAAACGATCCGCACCCGCACCAGTAGCTATGCCGGTGGCTAGATTAACACTAACACCCTGCAATGACCCCAAATAATTGGCTGTATCGTTGCCTAAACCACCGTCCAAGGTATCATCGCCAGTCGCCCCCTTGATGAGGTTATCACCCTCATCTCCAGTTAAAACGTCGTTAAAATTACTACCCGTCAGATTTTCAAAATTCTTAATAGTATCCGTCCCACCACCGCCCGTTGCTATTTCAACGACCAAATTAGCAATCACATTCGCACTGGCGTTCGCATAACTTAACGTATCAATACCCTCGCCGCCATTAAGGCTGTTGTTACCGTTATTGCCCGTTAACGTATCGTTAAATGCACTGCCGATAATATTCTCAAAATTCTTAATAATATCAATTCCAGCACCGCCGGTTGCTTGAGCAGTCACCACACCGATGTTGATCGTAATTCCTGCACTGGCATCGAAATAATTAACCGTATCGTTACCTAAACCACCGTCTAAAGTATCATTGCCATTTTGACCATTGATAGTGTTATTGCCACTATCGCCTGTCAGTTGGTCGTTAAAACTACTGCCAATCAGGTTCTCAAAGTTCACCAGCGTATCCTGACCATCACCGTTGGCTATGCCAGTAGCCAAGTTTGCCGAAATCGCTGCGGGCGCATTGAAATAAGTCAAAGTATCGACACCTTCAGCACCATCTAAACTGTCATTGCCCGCTTCACCACTGACGATGTTATTGCCGCTATTACCAATAAGTGTGTCGGCAAAATTACTACCCGTCAGATTTTCAAAATTGAGCAAAGTGTCATTACCCGCGCCACCGCTAACCATACCCTCCGACAAATTGACCGTGACTGCCGCTTTAGCGTTGAGATACGATACGCTATCTATTCCTTCACCACCGTCCAGCACATTGTCGAGTGCATTGCCGTTACTGTTTCCGTCCGTGGCGTTACCTAATAACGTATCGTTAAATGGACTACCTGTCAGATTTTCAATATTACTGAGCCCATCATTGCCTGCGCCAAAGGTGTTTTGTTGTCCGATAAGGTTTAAATCAACCCGAACACCGGCCGTTGCACTTGCATAAGTCGCCGTATCAACACCATTCTCTCCGTTAATCGAATCATCTGCTGCGCCGCCATCGAGGGTATCATCACCATTACCGGCATTGAGATAATCGTTGCCATTACCACCAAGTAATTGATCATTGCCATCATAACCATTGAGTGAATCGTTACCGTCTTCACCCATTAACACATCATGACCTCCGGCACTATCCCAACCATCACCATATAGATTATCGTTTCCACCACCACCCAACAGCGTATCATCACCCGCCAAACCGAGTAGATTATTATCTACTTCATTACCTATAAAGCTATCGCTGAAACTACTGCCACGTAACTCTTCAATAAATTTAAGGGTGTCTAAACCCGCACTGCCGGTGTTTTGTGGGTTAGCTAACTTCAGATCGACATGGACAGCAACTGAAGCCTCTTGATAAGACGCACTATCCCAACCCTCACCGCCATCTAACAAGTCATTACCGGCTCCACCAATTAAATTATCATCTCCTGCACCGCTTATCAGCGTGTCATTGCCCTCATTACCATTAAGATTGTCATTGCCATCCCCCGTACTTAAGCTGTCATTGCCCGCTTGGCCGTATAAATCATTATTACCTTGACCGCCATCTAAACTGTCTTTGCCATCCCCGCCATCCAGATGGTCGTTACCCGTCCCACCATTTAAACTATCATTTCCTCCGGCGCCATAGAGATTATCGTTACCCGCTTCGCCGTAGACGATATCATTACCTTCGGTGCCCCAACTGTCGCCATTTAGCTCATCGTTGCCTGCTCCACCGTATAGCGTATCGTTGCCACCGCCACCGGTTAAATTATTTATCCCCGAATCGCCAGTGAGCAAATCGTTATAATTACTGCCAATGATTCCAGCTATATTGAGAAGCGTGTCGATGCCATCACCTTGGGTATTTTGTGCGGCTCCCAATAAAGTCAGATCAACTCTCACGCCCGCATTCGCGGCATCATAAAAAGCACTATTCCGACCCTCACCACCGTCGATGACATCATCGCCACTGCCGCCATTTAAATTATCATCGCCCACGCCACTTACTAAGCTGTCGTTACCCTCATTACCGTACAAATTATCATAACCGTCGCCACCAACTAGGCTGTCATGACCTGCCTGTCCATAGAGCACATCGTCATCATTACCGCCCAACAAACTATCATTACCTTCTTGTCCATAGAGGTAATCATTTCCATCGCCAGCATCCAAGGTGTCATCACCGTTACCGCCATCTAATTGATCGTTATCTCGTTCGCCGATCAACGTATCATTGCCATCCCCACCCGATAAATTGTCAGTGCCCTTGCCGCCCAGCAACGTGTCGGCAAAATCACCGTCGCCACCATACAGTCGATCATTGCCTTCCCCACCTATTAAGCTGTCATTGCCTGCGCCGCCGTTAAAATCATTACTGATGTTGTTACCCGTCAATACGTCATTAAATGAGCCACCACTGATATTTTCGATGTTTAACAGCGTGTCATTACCCGCACCACCACTGACTAAGTTAGTCATCAAATTGACAATAATGGCAGAACTTGCAGCGTCATAAATCGCTCGATCAATCCCTAAGCCACCATCCAAGCGATCATCACCTGCGTTACCGTTAAGTACGTCATCATCAGCACCGCCCTCTAAACTATCATTGCCTAAGCCACCAACTAGATTGTCATTACCGTCGCCGCCCAATAAATTATCGTTGCCACCACTACCATCCAAATAATCGTTACCCGCCAGTCCACTTAACAAATCACTATCAATGCTGCCGATTAAATAATCGTTATTAGATTTACCTAGATACGTTGCCATGTTTATATTCCTGAATAGGAGTTAATTTATTAAAGCCGAATTTATCGCACATTATGGCGGCACGGCTTCGATTAGAACGCTTTACAGGCGGATATTAGTCCGCAATGATTGACGAAATCTCACCAAAACATCGCCCTTCACCAAACAATATTTCAATTCGCTCACCAACTGTCAATTCTTGAATATTACGAATGATTTGTCCAGTTACAGGTTTGCTAACAATGGCATAACCGCGCTGAAGTGTCGCTAACGGACTTACCGCCTGTAAAGTTTGACCACTTGCGCCCATTTGCTGATTTAATTTCTCCAATTTATGTGTCATCGCTCGCATTAATCGTTGTTGCAAATACTGCGTATGTTTTTGAAAAGAGATAATTTGTTCAGCTGGATTATGTTGATTTAGCCTAGCCGTTTGCATTGCCAGCCGACTATGTTTTAACTGTAACCTTTGCAACATGGCTTGATGAAGTCTTAAAGACAAGCCATTGACGCGTTCAATATTTCTCGACAATTTTGCACCGGGATGTTGCTGTTGCAGGCGTTTTCCCAGCCAATCCAGCGCTTGCTGTTGTTGATTTAGCTTTTGCTGCATCAACTGTTGCAATTTTTTTTCCAAATAACAAAATCGCGCCAACCAGTCCTGCGCATCAGGACTAGCGTGTTCGGCTGCGACCGACGGCGTAGGCGCTCGTAGGTCAGCCACAAAATCGGCAATAGTAAAATCGGTTTCGTGACCTACTGCACAGATAACGGGGATTTGGCTAGTATAAATCGCCCGCGCAACGAGTTCTTCATTAAACGCCCACAAATCTTCTAAAGAACCGCCACCACGTCCTAAAATTAGCACATCACAAAGCGGATTAGCGTTGGCTTTAGCCAGTGCTTGGGCTATCTCGTATTTCGCATTTTCGCCTTGCACGGCAACCGGATAAATAATGACCGAGATACCAGCAAACCGTCTTTTTAAAACACTTAAAACATCACGAAGAGCCGCTCCCGTTGGCGAGGTAATAATGCCTATTGATTGGGGCAATAAAGGCAACGCTTGTTTATGACGCGCATCAAACAAACCTTCGGCGGATAACTTTTGCTTTAAGATTTCAAATGCACGGCGCAAAGCCCCCTCACCTGCGGCTTCAATCGCTTCGACAATCAATTGATAATCTCCACGCGGCTCGTATAAACTCACTTGCGCTTTAACAAGCACTTGATTGCCATTTTCTGGCTTAACACCTTGTCGGCGCTGTTGATTTTTAAACATCGCACAACGCACCTGGGCATTCGCATCTTTCAACGAGAAATACCAATGCCCCGAGTTGGGCATACTTAAATTAGATATTTCACCTTCAACCCACACGCTTAAAAAATGCTGATTTAACACAGCATTGCTCATGCGGTTGAGTTGACTTACGGTGATGATAGGTCGAGCGTTCGGCGTGTTATTAAGTGAAGGCATGGCTTAAATGAGTTGAGGGCTGAATGGCTTAGGCTTTACTGGATTTAGCAATTACAGTAGTATGGCAGCGAGTCATATTCCGCAAGTTGTTTTAAGCGCGGACAATCGCTTTAAGAATCCATATTAACATTATTAACCCTCTCTGCCGTCATCATGTCTACAAACGAAACCCAACTCCCTGCGAATTTTATCCGTCAAATCATTGCTGATGACCGCGCAAGCAATAAACACAATGGCAAAGTTGCTACGCGCTTTCCGCCAGAACCCAACGGTTATTTGCACATCGGTCACGCCAAATCCATTTGCCTAAATTTTGGTACAGCCCTGGAAAATAATGGCACCTGTAATCTGCGCTTTGATGATACCAATCCTGAGAAAGAAAGCGTTGAATTTATGGAATCTATTCAGCGTGATGTGCAATGGTTAGGCTTTACTTGGGATGCTTTATACCATGCGTCAGATTATTTCGAACAGCTCTATGAGTACGCAATACAGTTGATTGAACAAGGACAAGCCTATGTCGATAGTTTAAGTGCAGAGCAAATCCGCACTTATCGCGGCACGCTGACTGAACCTGGCAAAGAAAGCCCCGACCGAAACCGCTCTATTGCAGAAAATTTGGAATTATTTAAACGCATGCGAGCCGGTGAATTTGCCGATGGTGAATATGTTTTGCGTGCAAAAATCGACATGACATCGCCCAATATCAATATGCGCGATCCAGCTATTTACCGCATTCGCCGCGTACATCATCATCGGACTGGCGAGGCGTGGTGTATTTATCCGATGTACGATTACACGCACTGTATCTCGGATGCCATTGAAGGGATTACACATTCATTGTGTACCTTAGAATTTGAAGATCATCGACCGTTATATGATTGGGTGCTGGAGCAATTACAAACCCCGTGTCATCCTCAACAAATTGAATTCGCTCGTTTACAATTGGAATACACCATCGTCAGTAAGCGCAAATTAAACCAATTAGTCACCGAAAATCATGTCAGTGGTTGGGATGATCCTCGTATGCCGACCCTCGCAGGCTTACGCCGTGCAGGCTTTACGCCTAAAGCCATTCGTGATTTTTGTGAACGTATCGGTATGACTAAACAAAATTCATGGATTGAAATGGGCGTATTGGAATACTGCATTCGTGAAGATTTAAACGAAAACGCGCTACGGGCTATGGCTGTTTTGCAACCTTTACGTGTGATTATCACAAATTATCCGGACAACCAGATTGAATCACTAGAAATCAGCAATCACCCACAACGCCCGGAATTAGGTAAACGGATAGTGCCCTTTGCTAAAGTAATTTTAATTGAACAAGATGATTTTGCAGAAATACCCCCAAAAAAATATAAGCGTCTCATACTAGGTGGTGAAGTACGTTTACGAGGCTCGTATGTGATTAAATGCAATGAGGTTATAAAAGATGCCGAGGGTAATATCAGTGAATTGCACTGCACTTATGACCTAGACACCTTAGGAAAAAATCCAGAAGGACGTAAAGTAAGAGGGGTTATTCATTGGGTTTCAGAGCAACATGCTCATGCGGCTGAAGTGCGCTTATATAGCCGTTTATTTAGCGTACCGCAACCTGATAATGAAGCTAATTTTTTAAATGCGTTAAGTCGCGATTCACTTGAGGTGCTAGCTGATTGCCGTGTCGAAGCAAGTTTATCTAACGCGAATATAGATCACCGCTATCAATTTGAACGAACCGGTTATTTCTGTTTAGACGCCATAGATAGTATCAATGGCAAATTAGTATTTAATCGTACCGTTACACTGAGGGACGGTTGGGTAAAAGATTAATTATCCGATTAGCAGCCAAAGTACATATTATCGATAACGTCTCCCTTCTTACTTGAAACTAACGCATTAAGAAAAGAAGGGAGCTATACCAGCTATTAACTAACCCTGTAAATTGCAATGATTAGTAAATATTTTAACCCTTATACAGACTTTGGTTTTAAAAAATTATTCGGTGAAGAAGCCAATAAAGATTTACTCATTGATTTTTTAAATCAATTATTACCCCCATATCATCAAATAGATCATGTTAGCTTCAAAAACCCTGAAAATTTAGCGGACACACCATTAGAGAGAAAAGCAGTTTTTGACATTTACTGCGAAAGTATTAATGGTGAAAAATTTATTGTAGAAATGCAAAAAGCTAGAATGCGGTATTTTAAAGATCGCTCATTATTCTATTCAACTTTTCCAATTCGTGAACAATCTGAAAAAGGCATTTGGAATTTTAAGCTACTTCCTGTTTATTTTATTGCTATTTTAGATTTTCAATATGACGAAAAAGAAGAAGAACAAAAATTCCGACGTGATGTTTGTTTAAAAGATCAAGACGGTGAAGTATTCTACGATAAATTGCATTTTAAATTTTTGCAAATGCCATTATTCAATAAACTTGAAAATGAGCTAGAAAGTCATTTTGACAAATGGATTTATTTTTTGAAACACTTAGAAGACTTTGATCATATTCCAGCTATTTTAAATGAACCTATTTTTCAACGTGGCTTTGAAATTGCGAAGCTCTCTCATTTAAATAGTGACCAATATGATGATTATTTAAAAAGTGTCCTTCAGCATGGTGAAGCAAAAGCCGTTGAAGAAACGGCTTTTGAAGAAGGCTGGAATAGAGGTATTGAGAAAGGCATCGAAAAAGGCATCGAAAAGGGCATCGAAAAGGGCATTCAAAAGGGAAAAAATGAACAGCAAATAGAAATTGCAAAAAAAATGCAGCTAGAGGGATTACCTATTGAGTTAATTTCAAAAATAACGACTTTATCTTTAGAAGAAATTTTGGTCTTATTTAAATAATCTACAAATAAAAAATTACAGTGACTTCACCTACGCGTTGATGATTATGGTATCTCGATTCATTATTTCCATAGCCTATTTTTTAAAAACCTCAACTCGTTATCAACGCACAAAATTATTTTTTTACAACTTATTAGAAAATCCAGATGATCGCCGTCGTGCTAACTTTGATATTTTCATGAGTTGTATTGTTTTATTTAGTATCTTTCTGCTAATTCATGAAGTAGATACCGTTTATGATGATCTTGATAGACTCATTGAGCATACCATCGTGGTAATTTTCATCATAGAATATCTGCTACGTGGCTGGATATATAATCATAGCCATATAATTATTCTTGAATACTATGAAAATTCTCAATACTTAAACAAGCCCTTCCATTTAGGGAAAATGCTGAGAATGATTCTCACCAAAAAAATCGAATACTTACTATCCCCACTCGCATTAATTGATCTCTTAGCCATTTTGGCCAGCTATCGCCCTTTAAGTATATTCAGATTCTTTTTAATATTTCGATTATTTAAGTTATTTAGGTACTTCAATAGCCTTAAGTTATTTTCCGAAATTCTCTCTAGTAAACGATTTGAACTTTCTACCTTAGCTATTTTTTTAGGCTTTGTGGTTTCTATTGGCAGTACCGCATTCTATTTATTTGAAAAGCCAGCTCATAATTTGCAAGTCCAACAATTGTTTGATGCACTGTATTTTACGGTTGTCACGGTCACAAGCGTTGGTTATGGTGATATTACCCCACAAACAACCGGTGGCCGATTAGTTGCTATGACGCTTATTTTGAGCGGTCTTGGTGTATTTTCTTTCTTAACCTCCATTATGGTGTCAGCGTTTAACGATAAAATTCAAGATATGCGAGAAAATCGTACTTACACTGAAATCAAACGGCGCAAAAACTTTGTCATTATTTGTGGTTTTGGCAGAGTGGGAGAACATATTGCAGAGCATTTGGCAAAAGACCAAAAAGGATTTGTCGTCATTGATATTGATGAAGAAAATGTCATTAAAGCCAAACGACTGGGTTATTTGGTGATTTTAGCCGATGCCAGTAAAAATAACGTACTTAAACTTGCTGGTATTAATCACGGCGCTAATGCTGTTTTATGTACAACTGGGGATGATGTGGTTAATGTTTATATCACATTAACCAGCCGCCATCTTAATCCAGAGATCAGAATTATTTCCCGTGCTAATAAACAAGATAATGTCAAAAAACTTTATCAAGCTGGTGCTAATGATGTCATACAACCTTTTGAAATTGCCGGCATGGTTGCCGCTGAATACGTAGGTCAGCCCGTTGCATTTGAAGCGATATTTGGCATTCTTAGAAAAGAAAAGCAATTTATTATGGATACTATTGAAGTACTGCCTAAGTCTTGTGCTGAAAATATCAGCATAGGTGATGTTAACTTCTTATCCAGAAAATTAGTATTAATTGGTGTTATTAGCTCTAATCCATTACATATTCAGCATAAAAATCGCTATCAAATCAGTCATCAACATTTTTATTTTAATCCTGAACAATTTTTTAAGTTGCAAGCGGGGGACTTACTTGTCTTATTAGGTAGGGATGTAAGTATTAACTATTTTCGTAGTCAAATTAAACAAAGCCATTTTAAGTACAAGCGTTGATTATGAAAAACATAGCGATTTTTGGTTATAGCATTATGTCTTTAGAAGTAATGAAACGATTACAACAAAGTCAGCATCGCTTAATCTTTATTGGTCGCAATGAATCAGAAGCCGTATTGGTAGCAGAACAAGGCTTTGCTAGTCAAGCCATTGACTTTAGAAATGATGAAGAATTAAAAGCCATAGGGATTGGTAGTCTTATTGATGTTTTATTCTGTTTTTTTACCACAGATTCTGATAATGTTTTTTTAACTATTTCAGCCCGCGCCCTAGATAAAGAATTAGTGATTATTGCGATTGTTGATGATCCAGAATCTGCCGAAAAACTATTAGCCGCTGGTGCGAATAAAATAATTGATCCGTATGAAATTTGTGGTAGAAAAACACATGAAATGCTAACTCGCCCCCATATTTCTAACATCATGGATAATACGGTTTTTAGGCGACATGATTTAAACTTGGCGCAAATTGAAATTCCCAAAGGCTCTTGCTTAGAAAATACTCAACTAAATGATTTAAATTTGAGTGAAAAACATAATTTAATTTTAATTGGTGTTGTCGATTTAGAATTTGGGGATGACTTACATTTTGCTATTGGAGAAACCAATCATCGTTTAGATGCTGGAGATGTCTTAGTTGTTTTAGGTGTTGCATCAGAAATTCAAACCTTTAAAAAAGCGATTAGTCCGCATTAATGACTTTATTAGAACGAACCTTAAATCCCCTGCCCTTTTTTAATTAACCCACCTATGTTTATTCATCCCCCAATACCTGAAACATTACAGCACGAGTTATCTTTTTTATTACAACAATGGCAAGAAAGAATAAGTACGCTTGCGCCCCCCACTAATCTTCCTAAGTGCATCGAAGACTCGATACCTCTCGTATTTTGTAGCAGCCAGTTTGTTGCACAAAGTTGCATTAAAAATCCTACGATATTATTTGATTTAGTACAGACCGGCAATTTATCAACAGCTTATGACGAACAGCATTACTCAAAAGCATTACAACGCATATCGATAACAAGTGAAGCCGACTTAATGACCCAACTCAGACAATTTAGAAACCGTGAAATGGTGAGAATTGCTTGGCGTGATGTAACGCACTGGGCTGATTTAAATGAAACGCTGCTCGATTTATCTTTGCTGGCTGATGCCTGTATTCAACATGCATTGGCTTTTCTTTACCAACAAGCCTGTGATAAACGCGGCACACCGCTGTTGTCTGACGGAAGCCCTCAACACCTCATTGTTTTAGGAATGGGTAAATTAGGAGCATTTGAGCTTAATTATTCCTCAGACATTGATCTGATTTTTGCGTATGCGGAAGACGGTGTATTAAGCGATCGTAAAGCCACCACGTATGGCGAATTTTTCACGCGCTTATGTCAAAGTTTAGTTAAGATGCTGGATGAAATTACCGTTGAGGGTTTTGTATTCCGTACCGATACCCGCTTACGTCCGTTTGGTGAGAGTGGCGCAATTGTCATGACATTTGATGGCATGGAAAACTATTATCAAACCCAAGCGCGAGAATGGGAACGTTACGCCATGATTAAAGCCCGGCAAGTCGCTGGCGACTTTAAAACCGGTCAATACCTGATGTCTATGCTGCAAGCTTTTGTATATCGACGTTATTTGGACTATGGTGCGTTTGAAGAATTGCGCTCATTGAAAGCCCAAATTACACAGGAATTACGACGCAAAGACCGTATGGATAATATTAAACTCGGGCCGGGTGGTATTCGTGAGATTGAATTTATCGGACAAGCGTTTCAACTCATTCGGGGGGGGCATGAAAAAAGCCTACAAGTTCGCGGTATTCTTGCTGTCTTACAACGATTAGGCGAACTCGAATTACTGACCACTCATGATGCTGAACAGTTAATCAAGGCTTACGGCTTTTTACGACGTGTTGAAAATCACATCCAGCACTATCAAGATAAACAAACACACGATTTACCCACCGATTCCACGGTACAGAAAATTTTGGCCTATTCAATGGGTTATCATGATTGGCATCGCTTTAAGCAGGATTTAGATCAAATTAGAACATCGGTACATTCTGTTTTTGATCAGGTATTTTCGCTGTCCAAACAGGAACAAAATAACCCTTATAGTCAACAGCTCTGGACAGCCGTCGCGGATGATCACGAGTTGTTGGAGTCACTACAACTATTGGGTTTTAACCGTACCACAGAATCACTCACTGCTATTAGACATTTTAAACAAGCTAACGCCATCAAACGTTTAACCAATAAAGGCGCGGCAGTCTTAGATCGACTGATGCCGACCTTAATCAGTGCGCTCCCATCTGTTACTAACCCCGATGATACATTAAAACGCATACTGCATTTATTTGAAGCGGTTGCCGGTAGAAATGTTTATCTATCTTTGTTGGCAGAAAACCCTGAAGCCTTAACTCAATTGTTGCGCCTATCATCCGCCAGCCCGTGGCTGTGTGATTATTTGTCACGTTACCCCGTTTTATTTGACGAACTCTTAGACACACGCAGTTTGTATGAACCCTTAAGCCGTGCAGCACTGGATACGCAGTTAAAGCAATTGCTCAGTGCTATTAACATCGATGACCTAGAACGTCTTATGATTGTGTTGCGCGAATTTAAACAATTGAACGTTTTACGCGTGGCAGCGGCTGATATTATGGGGGTTATCCCCTTAATGGTGGTCAGTGATTATTTAACCTATATCGCCGAAAGTATTGTCATCCAAGTGGTGGCTAGAGCCTGGTTAATATTAAAAGAAAAACATGGTCAACCACCCGCAACGGACGATCAACACATCGGTTTTGCGGTACTGGGTTTTGGTAAATTAGGCGGTATCGAGTTAGGTTATGGTTCTGATTTGGATTTAGTCTTCATTTATGATTGCCCAAATGGTCTCGCAATGACTGATGGCGAAAAGCCGATTACGTGTACTCAATTTTACGGTCGCTTAGGACAAAAAGTCCGCCATATTCTCGATACGCGCTTACTATCCGGTATTTTGTATGAGGTCGATATGCGCTTACGCCCTAGCGGTGACTCGGGTCTCTTAGTTACACACATTAATACTTATGAAAGTTACTTACGCGAACAAGCGTGGACTTGGGAGCATCAAGCCTTAGTAAGAGGGCGTTTTATCGCTGGCGATAACCACTTACAAAAAGCTTACAAAAATATCCGGCACAACATCTTAAGCCTGCCCAGAGATTATTTGGCACTCAAAACCGAAGTCAGAGAGATGCGCGAGAAAATGCGAGCCGCTTTATCAACCCAAGACGCCCACCTGTTCGATTTAAAACAAAGTAAAGGCGGTATTGCAGATATTGAGTTTATAGTACAATTCGGCATCTTGGCACTGGCAACAGAACATCCTAGTCTAACCACTTACACGGACAATGTGCGCTTATTAGAAGGTTTAGATCAGCAAGGCTTTATTTCCCATGAAAAAGCCGAACTATTAAAAGCCGCCTATTGCACATTCCGCGATTATGGTCATAAACAAGTGTTACAAGGTGACCGTGCGATCATTGACATCGTAGACGTTGTGGAAATAAAAACGCAGGTCGAGCAATGCTGGGATGAACTGATGGGCGTTCATGCGAATAACCCAAATTCGCAAAAAAGCGTTGAATAAAAAATAATATTTAAATTTAACAACAAACTGGAGAGTAAACCATGACAATGGACGATAAAGACGGCGTTATTTGGCTGGACGGACAATGGGTTGAGTGGCGCGAAGCAAAAGTCCATGTGTTAACCCATACCTTGCATTATGGCTTAGGGGTTTTTGAAGGCATCCGCGCCTATCATGCCACTCAAGGCACGGCTGTATTCAGAATGCAGGAGCATACCGACCGACTATTCCGTTCGGCACATATCATGAATATGAAAATGCCGTTTGATAAAGAGGCGATTAATCAAGCACAAATTGATGCCGTTGCAAAAAACAACTTAGACAGCGCTTATATTCGTACCATGTGCTTTTTTGGCTCAGAAGGCATGGGGCTACGCGCTGACAACCTAAAAGTGCATGTCATGGTAGCCGCTTGGTCATGGGGGGCTTATCTCGGCGCGGAAAGTATCGAAAAAGGCATTCGCATCCGCACCTCGTCGTACACTCGCAACCACCATAACAGCACCATGTGTAAAGCGAAAGCCAATGGCAATTACATTAATTCCATCCTTGCCTTACAAGAAGCTTTGGCAACCGGTTACGATGAAGCACTCATGCTCGATCATGAAGGCTTTGCCGCCGAAGGCAGCGCAGAAAACTTATTTATCATCCGCAATGGCAAGATTTATACACCAGAAACCACCTCTGCTTTAGAAGGCATCACCCGCGATACCGTCATGACCCTAGCCCGCGAGCAAGGCTATGAGATCATTGAAAAACGTATTACTCGCGATGAAATCTATGTTGCTGACGAGGCCTTCTTTACTGGCTCAGCCGCTGAAGTCACGCCCATCAGAGAACTCGACAATCGTAACATCGGCAGCGGTGTACGCGGCCCAATAACTGAGCAATTACAAACCTTGTATTTTGATGCCGTTTATGGACGCAGTACTCAACACATCGATTGGCTGACGTATCTTGGCTAAAAAAATACTGGTAGTCGGTCCATCTTGGGTCGGCGATATGGTCATGGCGCAAAGTTTGTTTTTAACACTCAAACAAACGCATCCAAGTTGCCGTATTGACGTATTAGCACCTGACTGGTCGTTTTCGCTGTTAGCTAGAATGCCTGAGGTCTCTAACAAAATCACCATGCCAGTGAAACATGGTGAATTTGGCTTACTGGCACGATGGCGGCTTGGTCGACTGTTACGCGCA
Source organism: uncultured Methylococcaceae bacterium (assembly GCA_903945375.1). Lineage (GTDB taxonomy): Bacteria > Pseudomonadota > Gammaproteobacteria > Methylococcales > Methylomonadaceae > Methylovulum. The sequence continues at coordinate 38,702 of CAJAVP010000123.1, forward strand.
CAACGCTATGACCAAGCCATTATCCTGCCTAATTCGTGGAAATCCGCTTTAGCTCCCTTTTTTGCTGGGATAAAAATTCGCACCGGCTATATCGGCGAAAGCCGTTGGGGACTCCTTAACGATGCCAGAAAACTGGACAAAACCTTACTCAGCATGACGGTGCAACGCTTTGTCGCACTAGGCTTACCCCAAACCAGTCCAAAACCACCCGCTTATCCCATACCAGCACTATTGGTTGGCACGCCCCAACAGCACGCTGTCAGCCAAAAGTTTGACGTAGACCGTACCACAAAAATTTTGGCACTTTGCCCAGGAGCAGAATTTGGAACGGCAAAACGCTGGCCTATCGATCACTATGCCGACATTGCTTTGCAAAAATTGACTCAAGGCTGGCAAGTTTGGCTGTTTGGCTCAGAAAAAGACCAAGCGATAGCCGCACAAATCAATCTGGCCTGCAATAACCGTTGCACTGACTTTTCCGGTAGAACCAACTTAGCAGAAGCCGTTGATTTGATGTCTTTGGCACATACCGTGATAAGTAACGACTCAGGCTTAATGCACGTCGCCGCCGCATTGGATAAAAACCTTATCGCTTTGTTTGGCTCATCTGATCCCAACTTTACACCGCCACTCAATAGTAAAGCCAAAATCCTCCATTTAAACTTAACCTGCTCACCGTGTTTTCAGCGCGAATGCCCACTCTATCCTCCGGCTCATGAAGCACATGCCATCTGTTTAGCGGGCATAAAACCCGAAGAAGTGATTGAGTTAATTGAATGAAAAAAATCGCCATTGTCAAACTATCAGCCTTAGGCGATATTGTTCACGCGCTAGTTGCCTTACAATTTATTAAAACGCAGCAACCGGAGTTACAAATAGATTGGCTGGTTGAAAGTCGCTTTACTGATTTGTTACAACACAATCCCGATATCCGGCAAATTTTAACTGTCAATTTAAAATCCTTAAAAACACAGCCTGCTGATTTTTTCCAGCAACTCAAAACCATTCGCCGCTATGCAGATCATCAATACGATTTGGTGATTGATGCTCAAGGTTTGCTCAAATCAGCCATCACAGCTCGGCTTATTGGCAAACGAATTGTTGGCTTTGATGCGGATTCGATACGCGAAAAAATGGCCTCAAGATTTTATCAAATCAAAATCGCCAGCCCTTATGATGCCAATACCATCGACCGAAATGCCCAGGTCATTGCCGAACCATTGGGTTTAACTATTAGCCCGCAACACATTTTGGATAAAAAGCCCTTCTTGTTTTTTAAAAACGAGAACCCGACTATTTATGATTATTTATCACCCACACGCAAAAATATCCTGCTCGTCATCGGTTCAACGTGGCCAAGTCGCAACTATCCTGCTGAAAAGTTTGTTACTGTTGCCAATGCCTTACAACAGAATTGTCTGGTTATCTGGGGAAATGAAGCAGAAAAAAATACTGCCGAATGGATGGCAAACCAATCAGATTTTATTCAAATCGTGCCTAAATTAGACTTGAACAGCTTGAAAGCGCTGATTGCCCACACCGACTTGCTCATTGGCAACGACACGGGCCCCACTCATATGGCGTGGGCATTAAACAAACCCTCCATTACCTTATTTGGCCCCACCCCAATTAGCCGTGTTTATCAAACAGCCCTCAACAAAGTCCTAAAATCACCATCATTAGTCAATCCCTTCCACTTGGACAAACAGGATTTTTCGATAACAGAAATCAGTGAACAGGCAATTATTGAATTGGCAGAAGGCTTGATGTACTAAAGAAGTCTCGTCAAGCTTACAGCGATTTCAGCAAACAATGTTGGGTTGCAAACAGCGCAACCCAACCTACGGCACTAAATAGCCATCAGAAAATGTGCGTCGAGTACGCCGCTAATCTCTTCACAATCAATTACGTGCTTATTATGGACGAGCAAATAATTGGCTAATGCGGTAATAGCACGCCACATTGCTCCATCGTTAATGAAATAGAACGCCGATAAGAATAATTCTGTTAGTTTTTGTTCTTGCATAGCGGCATCGCCGCCGAAGCACGTCATGTAATCTTGAACGATTTTTAAATCGTTACTCCCTCCGTAAAAATGTAGCGTATTCAAGGTGATTAATTGCGAATTGATAATCTCATCATCTCGCAAGGCAATATAATTCGCTTCTGCTAATGGCCCCACTAATAAATTAATGATGTCCGCTTCGAAGGCTTGAAGATACGCGAGCTTCTGACTATCTGTAAAATATCTGATGGCTTCTTCAATAGACAACGGTAGTGTGTGGATTAATCGCCCCCCTTCGACTTTTGCAAGCCAGTGCATATTCGCATGATTACGACAGATCTGAAAAAATACCGGAGGAAGCTGTTTTTGCCGATTACCAAGATAAATCGCGGCGGCATGACCGGCTTCATGAAAAGCGGTTTTTCTACTCAATTCTTGAGTTGTAATAGGATTAAGTCTATTTTTTGGAGGGTAGCTGCGGTTCATAGTGACCTCGGTAAAAAGTAATGCGGATAAACCAGCTATCCGCATTATTGAGAGGAAGTGGGGCAACTGTTATTTCATGTGGACAACAACAGTGCGACAGAGTCTAAAGGGAGTTCGGTAATTTGAAAATGTGGCATTTTGCCGCGTGACAAAATGTCGCTGAAATTGGCATACATCCTGCTTTATTGACTCTATTTTTATTTTTAAAAAGCAATAAAATCAAGGGGTCGCAAGATTTTTTTGAGGGAGGAGCAAGGAATATATGGCATATAACCCGCTTGAGTAGGGCATTTCACGCAATTAAAGTTTGGGGAAGGGAGTTTTTGTATTGGCTAGAATTTTTTCTAGTTGGCGACATTGAGAATTAGCTGTACGCCATAAGTCAAGCACGGAGGAAATCATCAAACGAGTGACTTCAGCATCTAGTTTGATCTGTTGATGTTGTTCAAATGCTTGCTCAGGTGTTGCGCCATTTTTGATCGCGAACATTTGTGCAGACATAGATTTGTCAAAACCTAGAATATGGTAAGTCCACCAATTGCTAATAAAACAAACCAATTTTTCAGTTGCATCAATGTATTTTTGTTGTGTTAAGCCATTAACTGAAAAATGATTGACATCGTAAACAAACGATTGATGCTCCATGCGGTGGATGCGAAAATGTTGTTCGTCGACTTTCGCACTTTGCATTAATTTTTCTTCAATCATAAAGTGTTTGTTCGAGTAGGCTTTGATTTGTATCAAGGCTTTTTCTACGACTGTAGGGCTGACATTATTCGACTGACAGCAGATGCTTAGTTCGTTGAGAAGTGCAAAAATCTGTTGATGCTGTGTGTCTATTGTCCGGATGTTGATACTAAATTTATCAGACCATTCAAACATTTGATATTCCTAAATAAACAGTTTGAGAGCACAAATATACATTAGAAAGCCTTTAGGTTCGATGATTACTCACGGTTTAGCCAGCGACAGTGCCATTGAGTCGTTATTTGTTCAATTCACTCAAGTACAGCGTGATGCCTTCTTTTACCGACAAAAAGTCTTTGAGGTAGCCAACTGCCTTTAAGTCAGAAATATCGGCTTGAGTAAAGCTTTGGTAAGCACCTTTAAGATGTTCAGGGAAGGCGATATATTCGATATTGCCTTGCTGATGCCAGGCAATCACGGCTTGAGCGACGGCATTAAAACTCTCGGCTTTGCCAGTTCCCACATTAAAAATGCCACGATGTTCTGGGTGGTCTAAAAACCACAAATTGACATCAACAACATCACCCACATAGACAAAATCTCGAAGCTGCTCGCCGTTGCCGTAACCGTCCGATCCTTCAAATAGTTTAGCTTTTTTCTGTGTCAAAATTTGCTGGTTAAAATGAAATGCGGTGCTACTCATGCTGCCTTTATGCTGTTCTCTGGGACCGTAAACATTAAAATAGCGAAAACCGACAATTTGATTGGTTGCCTCAGGCAAAACAGTGCGGACGTATTGATCAAACTGAAATTTTGAATACGCATACATATTGATCGGGTGTTCACAAACTCGATCAACACGAAAACCTTGCTTGCCCGTACCGTAAACGGAGGCAGAAGACGCATAGATAAACGCAGCATTCTTTCTCATGCAGCAATGGAGTAGTCGCTTAGAATAGGCGTAATTGTTTTCCATGATGTACCGTCCATCCCATTCCGTTGTTGCCGAGCAAGCCCCTTGATGGAATATTGCTCGGATGCCATCGAAAAAATGGGGCGTATCAATTTTTTCAATAAACTGGTCTTTATCCATAAAATCGGCAATATCGAGATCGGCGATATTGTGCATTTTTCGACCATCATGTAAGTTGTCGATCAAAAGAATGTTGCGCTCACCACGCTCATTAAGCGCTTTTATGATATTGCTACCAATAAATCCCGCTCCGCCGGTTACTATAATCATGATTCATCTCCAGTAGTCATTAGGGCATTAATTTTAGCAGTCGTCGATTGACCGTCAACAAATGACAAAATTTTTACTTCGCCACCGGCTTTAATGACACAATCCCCGCCCGCCACTTGTTCGGGAAGATAATCACCACCTTTTACGATAACATCAGGCAATAATCGACAATATAATCTTTCGGGGGTTTCTTCCGTAAATGCAACCACCCAGTCAACACAAGACAGTGCGGCTAGAACCATCATGCGCTCTTGTAAGCTATTAATAGGGCGCGTATCGCCTTTAAGTCGCTTGACTGATTCATCCGCATTAACGGCAACGATCAAACGGTCACCAAGGGCTTTAGCTTGTTGTAGATAGGTCACATGACCTGTGTGTAATATATCAAAACAACCATTGGTCATAATGACACGCTCATCATGGGCTTTGGCAGCGGTTATAAAATGCGCCAATTCATCTTCGGTCACAATGCCGTAAAAAGAATCACGGTCGCCGTGCATAGCACGATTAAGTTCTTGAATCGAAACTGAGGCGGTACCCAATTTACCCACCACAATGCCACCAGCTAAGTTTGCTAAATACATCGCTTCAGAATAAGGCCTTTCTAAGGCAACGCCTAACGCCATGACTGCAATAACGGTATCGCCTGCGCCTGTCACATCAAACACATCTTTTGCTTGAGCAGGCAAAGAATGGCTTTGCTCGAGTTCTATCAAGGTCATACCGGCTTCGCCACGGGTCAATAGTAAATGATTGATTTGGCAGTCTGCGAGCAGCTTGCGACCTTTGACTAAAATATCTTCTTCGGTTGAGCAATTGCCAACGACGGCTTGAAATTCTGCCAGATTCGGCGTGATGATGTCCGCGCCAGCATAGCGCAGAAAATCGGTACCTTTAGGATCGACTAATACGTTTAATCCGGCTTGTTTGGCATGATGAATATACTTTTGCACAGCCACTAACGTCCCTTTGCCATAATCAGAAAATACAATAACCGTATGTTCGCTAAGGTGTTGTTGCAATTTGTTGAGCAAGGCGTGTTGATCAAATTCCAGTGTAGCCTCTTCAAAATCCAAGCGAATTAATTGCTGATGTTGCGCCATCACCCGTAGCTTACAAATACTGCGTAGCTTAGGTTCGGCTAAAAAATCACAGTTTACGCCTTCCGCTTCCAACAGCGATTTAATCGTATCGCCTTCAGAGTCTGAGCCAACGACACCCAACAAAGTGACTTGACCGCCCAGTTTAGCGATATTAAGCGCGACATTGCCCGCACCACCAATCCTGTCTTCTACGGTTTTAACGCGCACAATCGGAACGGGGGCTTCAGGTGAAATGCGAGAGGCTTGACCAGACCAATAACGATCTAGCATGACATCACCGATGACGAGAATACGGGCGTGAGTAAATTCTGGGCTGATCGCTAGCATGACATGTCCTTAAAATGATTTTCAACGAGAGCGCACCACCAATGACCGATTAGAATATGCGCTTCTTGAATTCTAGCGGTGATAGCAGAGGGAACAACAATGGCGGCGGTTGCGTATTGGATTAAATCGCCACCTGAACCGCCGGTTAAGACAATCACCTTCATGCCTTTTTGTTGAGCCGCTTGAGCGGCGTTGATGATATTGAGACTATTACCCGAAGTAGAAATCGCACACAACACATCATTGGCAACACCCAGTGCTTCGACTTGTCGGGCATAAACGGAGTCAAAACCATAGTCGTTGCTGTGAGCCGTTAAAATAGAACTATCAGTCGTCAGAGCTATCGCGGCTAAAGCGCGGCGATGATATTCATAACGAACGACCAATTCGGCAGCAATATGCTGACAATCTGCGGCACTGCCCCCATTACCACAAAGTAATATCTTCCCACCTTGCTGTAAGGTAGTCAGTAATAATTGACCGGCGGCTTCGATGTCGCTCGTGCAATGGACAAGGCTGTTGATCATTTGCTGATGATCTTCCAGCACAGATATAAATGTTTTCAAAACAAGTTCCTAATCATTAATAAAGTAGTTGTTTAAGGCGCGGTCAAAAGTGGTGTTTCATCAAATTCTTTAAATTCCGTCGCATGTAATCGCGCATAAGCTCCATTTTTTTCCAAAAGCGTCTGATGAGTGCCACGCTCTATAATCTGACCCCGATCCATGACCAAAATTAAGTCCGCATTTTCTATGGTGGACAAGCGGTGGGCAATGACCAAGGTAGTTCGGTTACGCATGACTTTTTGTAATGCAGCTTGAATATAGCGTTCAGATTCGGTATCCAGTGCTGAAGTCGCTTCATCCAAAATCAAAATAGGCGAATCTTTTAACAAAGCACGCGCTAAAGCCAAGCGTTGGCGTTGTCCGCCGGATAACTTAACCCCATTTTCACCGATCAGTGTATCTAAGCCCAGGTCTAGTTTATTGATAAATTCCATGGCATACGCATCGTTTGCAGCGGCAATAATGGCATCACGGCTGGCATTTGCCAACGCACCGTAGGCAATATTATTGGCAATGGTATCGTTAAATAAGGTCACTTGTTGATTAACCAAGGCAATATGTCGCCTTAAGTTACTCAATTTATAATCATTAATCTCAACGCCATCCAGCAAGATTTGCCCGCTGTCGTGTGTATAAAAACGCGAGACCAAATTAACCAAAGTGCTTTTGCCGCCACCAGACGCGCCAACCAATGCAATCGTTTGACCGGGTTCCGCCTTAAAGCTGATATTGCGTAACGTAGGCTCGGTAGCCGAGCTGTATTGGAACGAGAGATTATTAAATTCTAAAGCCCCTAAGCATTTTTCTGTTTCAACATGCCCGGGGTCTGGCTCGCTTTGCTCGTCGAGAATAGCAAACAAGGATTCAGCGGCAACAATTCCTCTTTGGATATCGCTGTTAGCATCGCTTAATTGTCGAAACGGGCGAGGCAGTAAAAATGCAGCGGTCAAGTAACCCACAAACGAACCCACACTGGATTGTTCCATAAAAAACAAGGCCATATACATTAAAAAAGCCAAAGCGATGGCGATAATTAATTGCATGACCTGATTATGAATGGCGCCAGTGGTGACCAATTTAAGCGATTGTCGACGATTATAAAGGCTACTTTCCAAAAAACGGCGTTTTTCGTAGTCTTCACCGCCATAACTACGCACCACACGGTGACCATTGACCAATTCAGACGTAATATGCGTCATATCGCCAATGGAATCTTGGATGCGCTTACTGAGCATCCGCAAGCGCTTGCTCACATAACTGACTAAAAGTGCAATAACCGGTGCGACCACTAAAAATACCAGTGATAGCAACCAGTTCATATAAAACAGATAAATCAACAGCCCCAGAGCCGTTAAACCTTCCTGAACCACTTTACGCACCGCATCTGTCGTTGCCTGAGCCACTTGATTGACATTGTGGGTAATTCTGGAAATCATGTAACCACTGTTATTATTGTCAAAATGCGTGGTGGGCAGTAGCGTATATTTCTCAAAAATTTCACAACGCAAGGTGTGAATAACATTCAGCGAAACTTTTGCCAAAAAATTATTTCCCACATAATTGCCAATACCACGCAGAATTACTAAGCCACTGAAAAATAATGGCAAATAAAGCATTTTGTCGCGAGACTTGGCTTGTAGGGTATCGATAATCTCTTGAATTAGCGTGGCAAACAAGGGTTGAGTGCTAGAATAAAGCGCGAAACCCAAAAGGCTCAATACAACAAGGTTTCTATGAGGTTTGATATAAAACAACAGGCGCTTATAGATTTGAAAATTAGCGTTAGGTTTTTTCTTCATGGAGTTAGTTGGGAAATAAAAATCAGCTTATTATCGCAGGCAAGCGACGCAATGCAATGTGATTCTAGGCAAGATGTATCAATGCTCGTCATTTTTAGCCCATAAAACGCATCATATAGACAATTTTACCTCAAGAACAATAAACGTACCTGGATGGTTAATAATTTTTTGTGTTTGTTAATTTTCGGTCATAAGTTACATTCAGTGATTGGTATAGGGATAAAACCATTTTCGTTAGAGGCAGATCAAACCAGCTGGTAATACAATAACTTAAGCGAACGTCAAAATAGTATTACATTTGAGTGGTTTGTACTTATATGAGGCAAAGTTAGTCACTATGTATATTGAAAATAAATATGCCGTTATGCAAAAAATTTTGCCTGATTACTTACAGCTATTTTTAATATTAGATAATTACTCAATGTCAAAATACATGATTTACGAATTAGACTATACAATGACTAATTAATACATTCAATTCGTAAAGCTGCTGGACTTTTTAGTGTGAGTCCAAATAGTCAGGGCATAAAAAATATTATCTTTAAAAATCAAAATAAAATTATAATTTACTTAGGAACATAATGACTATGACTCAAACCACAAACAGAAAATCATTAGATTTAGGTTGTAATAATATACCGCGTAATCCGTTTTGTTACGAAGAATTATACGGTGTTGATTTAGCTTCACAAGTTATTGAAGGTGTTATTTATAAACAAGCTAATTTAGCCTTAGAGCCTATTCCTTTTGCAGATAATTATTTTGATTGCGTGAGTGCATTTGATTTTATCGAACACGTTCCTAGGCAATTATTATCAGTCGATACAGCTAAAACAAGATTGCCTTTTATTATATTGATGAATGAAATATGGCGAGTGTTAAAGCCAGATGGTATTTTTTATGCGGTCACCCCTGCTTATCCTTCGGCGGCTGCATTTCAAGATCCAACCCATGTTAATATTATTACTAAAGAAACTCATGAGTATTTTTGTGGAATCGAGCCCATGGCGGCTATGTATGGTTTTACTGGGCGATTTAAGAAAATTAGAATTGAATCGGTTGTTTTTAAAACAGCAGTAACTGCCGAACAAACAAGGCAGAAGTTTTTATATAATTTAGAAAAAAGAATAATTAATCCGAAACGATTAAGTCATTTGGTATGGGAACTACGGGCTATAAAATAGCTTTATATTACTATGAATATCATTGCAACCACCCCACTCATCTCAATTGTTATAGCTACTTATAACGGTGAAAGATTCCTACGAAAACAATTAGACAGTATTGTTAATCAAAGTTATCAAAATATAGAGATTATTGCCGTTGATGATTGCTCTAGCGATAATACCTTAAACATTCTCAACGAGTATGCAGAGAGATATAATAATTTTATAATTGTCAGCAATGATCATAATTTAGGTTATATAAAGAACTTTGAAAAAGGATTTTTGCTGGCAAGTGGTGACTATATCGCCCCTTCTGATCAGGATGATATATGGCTAGTTGATAAAATTGAAACACTACTGCATAGTATTAATGGTCATGCTATTGCGTATTGTAATTCGGCTTTTATTGATAGTAATGATGAGTTAATAGGTGATAAACTTAGTGACAAAACTACCTTTACTGATTTTGACAATCCATTAATGTATGTTGTTGGCGCATCAGCACCGAGTCATGCAATGTTATTAACTAGACAGGTCGCTTTAGATGCCATGCCTTTTCCATTACTTTTTTCACATGACAACTGGCTAGGCTTTGTTGCTACATTCCATAGTTCAGTAAAGTTTGTTAATCAAGTATTGGTGTATTATCGTCGACATGACACTAATGTATTTAGCACCATTCATAAAAAGAAAAAATTAAAAGAGTCCAAACAACAGCGTATAGAAAAAGCCAAGCAAAGATTAAACTTGATTTATGATAAATGCCCTAGTTATTTACCAGAAAAAAAGGTTTTATCACAGTTAGTTAAAAGCTACCAAAGTTATTCGCTGAATAATAATTTGTTACGTATGTATTTATTTTTTAGATACCGTGACATAATTTTGCGTTATAAAAAACATAATTCGCTAAGACGTTTTTTATATTGCATCAAGGTATTTTTTAAAATAATTTGAATTATGGATAGATTAAATACAGATTTGGTTTCAATAATACTTACTACATTCAATGGCGAGCGCTTTTTAAAAGAACAGCTGGATAGTTTAATTGCCCAAAGCTATCAAAATATAGAAATAATTGCCCTAGATGATGGTTCAACTGATACTAGCGTCTCTATACTTAAACACTATGCGTCTAGTTATCATAACATTACAGTTGTTGAGAATAAGCAGAATTTGGGCTACGTAAAAAACTTTGAAAAAGGTTTTTTACTCGCTAAAGGCGATTATATTGCACCTTGTGATCAAGATGATATTTGGCTTGCTAATAAAATAGAAGTCTTAATTAATGCAATTGGTGATAATGCTATTGTTTATTGCGATTCTGAATTTATAGATGAACAAGGCAAAGCATTGGGTCAGAAAATGAGTGATGTTAAAAGTTTAACGGATTTTAATAATCCATTAATGTACATCGAAGTAGGTGTTTCGGCATTAGGTCATGCCATGTTAATTAATAAGAAAGTAGTCATAGAGGCATTGCCATTCCCTGTTATTTTTTCACATGATAATTGGCTTGGGTTTGTGGCTACTTTTAATAGTTCGGTGATATTTGTTAATCAAGTATTAGTACAGTATCGTCGTCATAATGCTAATTTAACTAATGCTCTGCATAAAAAAGACAGAAAGAAATTAGCGGGTAAAAAAGGTACAAAACAACAGAGGATGTTAAAAGCGCAACGGCGTTTAAAACTACTCTATGATAAATGTCCTAATCAATTACCTGAAAAAGCTGTATTTGCTCAGCTTTGTAAAAGCTATGAGAGTTATTCTGTAAATAATAATTTTTTGAGGATGTGCTTGTTTTTTAAACACCGTAACAAAATTCTTTTGCATAAAAAATACCAGCATGTTCAATTAAAGCGTTGTCTGCATTGTCTTAAAGCTTTTTTTAAAATAATGTAACTTAGGAATGAGCATGGAATAAGGGAAACTTTGCCTGCACCGCAAGCACTAACAGTAGGCGCTTTAGGCGAAAAAAAAAAGCACTCCAGCCGCACACAGTTGTTCACTTTATTTCATGCTCGCTCCTTAATTCTTAACAATTATTAATTTTTATCACTAAAATATTATCATCAATCTCAGTTATCATGAAAATACCAAAAAACATTATTCTTAGCCGCACCGATAGCATTGGTGATATGGTACTTTCTTTACCAGTGGCTACGGTGTTAAAACAGAATTTTCCAGATATGACGATTGCTATGATGGGAACGGGTTATACTAAAGCTATTGTAGAGACTAATCCGCACATTGATTGCTTCATTGATAAAGAAGATTTTTTAACACAAACAGTGACTATTAATGGACAAGCCCCGCAAGCGATCATTCATCTGCTGCCACAGTCTCAATTAGCTCGCCGCGCTAAAGAGTTAGCTATTCCTTTGCGTATTGGTACAACTAATCGCTTATACCATTGGCTTAATTGTAATAAGCTTGTGCCTTTAAGTCGCAGGAAATCGGGTTTACACGAGGCGCAATTAAACCTACAATTATTGAAGCCATTTGGCATTAATACCCAGTTCTCAATGCCAGATATTACTGATTTATTTTACATGAATAATATTCCTGTACTGACTAATTATCAGGCTAATTTATTGCACAAAAATAAGTTCAAATTGATTTTTCATCCTAAATCACGTGGTAGTGCTAGAGAATGGGATATGGCTTATTACGTAGAATTAATTAACTCTCTTGATAGTAACAAATTTCAAATTTTTATTTCAGGAACAACTAGTGAGCAACCGAAATTACAATATCTATTAAATGAAGTGGGTAGTCGTGTTACGGATATAAGTGGTTTGATGAGTTTATCAGAGTTTATTGCTTTTATTGCTAACTGTGATGGGCTTATTGCGTGTAGCACGGGGCCTTTACATATTGCTGCTGCTTTAAATAAATATGCGTTGGGCATTTATCCGCCGATGCAACCGATTCATCCTGGACGTTGGCAACCCATTGGTAAAAAAGCGCAAACGTTTGTATTAGATAAGAATTGTAATGCTTGCCGTAAAGATCAATCTATCTGCTTTTGTATGCAGGCGATTAAGCCTCAGCAATTAAAAGAAGCATTAGAGTTAATCTATAAAAATGAATTTAGTACAGAGTGTTAAAAACGCGTGGATTAAAACATAATTGATATGAGTCGGTATTTTTGTTTGTTAATGAGGTTTAAGTATTATAGTGCTATAAAATGCCATAAAAATACTTTAGAATGATAAACCTTAAGCCTGCCGTGTTGTCATCTAGACATTTAGGCATCCCATGAGATTTTGGTTTGTAAGAAAAACTCGCAGTTAGATATTTTCATTAATGTATTAAATCCACCAGGAGCCTGCTATGCCAACGACTTCTCTTTCAACTACTCCAGCCATTAACGGCATTCTTAGCACCTATCAATGGGGGCTGCAAAATGGTCAGGCGGCCGATGTAAGCTTTAGCTTTCCTACTACGGAGTCTTCTTGGGCCTCTGGTTATAATGAAGTACTAGCCGGTTGGTTTGCAGTGGATTCGGTTCAGCAAGAAAGCTTTAAACAGGCGTTGTCAGTTTGGGTCGACGTTGCCAATGTCAATTTCACCCAAGTCGCTGAAAATCAAGCCAGTGTTGGGGATATTCGGGTGGCTTTTAGTAATCTTGTCGCCAGCAATAATGCCTCGGGTTGGGCTTATTCACCAGTTTCTAAATTGATGTCTCAAGCGGGTGATATTTGGCTTAGTCCTGAAACGACTGATTTTACTGTTGGAACGCAAGGATATCTGACTTTAATGCACGAAATTGGTCATGCCTTGGGGTTGAAGCATCCGTTTGAAGCGACGTCGGTAAATAGCAATGTTTTAACGGGTGCGGAGGATTCTACACAATATACGATTATGTCGTATACCGATTATACCGGTGTGGGTAATGTCTATCAGTTGACCAATTCCAATTCTTATACCTATTATCCTGTTCAGGCTACGACACCTATGCTGTATGACATTACGGCGGCTCAGTTTTTATACGGTGCGAATATGACTACGCGCACCGGCAATGATGTGTATGCTTTCAGCAATACCCAAGCTGAGTTTAAATCAATCTGGGATGCGGGCGGAGTGGATACATTTGATTTGTCAAATCAAACAGTTGGTCAAGTGATTAACTTAAATGCCGGGCAATATAGTTCGCTGGGTGTGCAGCAGACCGCTTACAAGGCGCCTTTGGTAACCGCACAAGCTAATGTCGCTATCGCTTATAATGCCAATATTGAAAATGCAATAGGTGGCGCGGGTGATGATAGTTTATTGGGTAACACGCTGAATAATGTCCTAAATGGTGCCGCAGGTAATGATACGCTGACGGGTGATGTAGGAAATGATACTTTGCAAGGTGGCACAGGTAGTGATGGGTTGAGCGGTGGCTTAGGAAATGATGTTTATGTCATTGATTCTATAAGTGATACGGTGTTTGAATCGAGCAAATCAGGATCTGATATGGTTCAAAGTTCTGTCACTTGGACGTTAGGCGATAATATTGAAAACTTGCGCTTATCGAATGGTGCAATAAATGGCTTCGGTAATAGTCTGGCTAATACCATCAATGGTAGCAGCAGTAAGAATTTGCTTGTTGGCGGTGATGGCAATGATAAGTTGGCAGGTAATGGCGGAAACGATACTTTAAACGGTGGGCTTGGCGCAGATACACTCACGGGCGGTTCAGGTAAGGATATTTTCTTATTTGATAATACGGCAAGTATCGATAAGATCGCCGATTTTTCGGTGGTGAGTGATATTTTTAATTTAGATCACAGTGTTTTTAGTGTGTTACCTATGGGTATTTTACCAGCGGCTGAGTTTGTCATTGGTAATCAAGCCACGACCAGTGAAAACTTTTTGGTTTATGATTCAACCAAAGGCGCGTTGTACTATGATGCGGACGGCAACGGCTTGCAAGCAGAAACTCAGATTGCTCAATTGGGGGTTAATCTTTCTTTGACGTACTTGGACTTTAAAATTATTTAAATCTTACTCTGAAGTGTATCTGGCTTAGTTGGGTATGTCACTAAGCCAGATTGTGTACCGATAGTTAGCAAGCTCCGGCTTTTGTTGCTTCAGGCACTTCAATCAAGCGACCTGATTTTACATCGTAAATATAACCATAAACTGGAATATCGGAAGGCACTAAGGGGTGTGATTTAATTCGAATCACATCTTCCAATACGCTTTGAGCTTGGTCTTTAATCGTCAGCCAGTCAATATATTTACCTTCCGCTGAGCCAGGGCCTTGACAGCAATCATGCCAGCCTTCGGCATCAACAGAGGCGGTTTTTAAGCTGCTAGATAATAAATCACGCATAATCTCATCAGTAAAGGTTTCCATACCGCAATCTGTATGGTGAATAACAAACCATTCGCGGGTACCTAGTAATTTGTATGAAATAACTAATGATCGAATGGCATCATCGCTAGCACGTCCACCGGCATTGCGAATCACATGCGCATCACCTTCAGATAATCCCGCATATTTAGCGGGATCGAGTCGAGCATCCATACAGGTTAAAATGGCAAAATGCCGACCTGGAGGCATAGGTAAATGTCCTTTATCAAAATTGGTGCTGTAATCTCGATTTGCCATCAATACTTCATTTAAAATGTCGCTCATGCTCGCTCCTGATAGTGAGTGTTGTCATGATTCAATTGTCAGCAACGGTTTAGATTGATAACTTTTTGAACATGACGTTATTATTTTAGGGTGTTATCGCTAGTTCCGTGTTCAACACGGCTAGCAGGTACTAATGTACCATAAATTACTTGCTTGGCTAATTGAGTCAAACGGCGTTTTGATATCATTTGGCAAATTCACTGATTAGCATTCTCTGTTTGTCTCTTATAACATTCGCGATGTTAGTCTCTATTATTAATACGCTATACCACTGGATTGTTTATGAAAATTTTGCAACTGATTAAAATACTCCTCCTATTGTTACCTGTTAGCGCCATTGCGCTTGAACCCGTACCATTACGAATAGGTGCACAGGCGGCAGGAACCTTAGAATGGGAATTGTCGATTATGGCATTAGAACCTACTGATGATTTTAAATTACAGGTTCAAGACATTGCGACTCCGGAGGCGGGTAAAATCGCATTGCAATCGGGAGCGGTTGATATGATTGTCGCGGATTGGATTTGGGTGTCAAAATTGCGTGCCAGTGGCTCCGATCTTACTTTTTATCCCTATTCCAATGCATCGGGTGCATTGCTGGTGCGAAATGATAGTCCTATCAACACGATAATGGATTTACACGGCAAGCATTTAGGCATTGCTGGCGGGGAATTGGATAAAAACTGGCTATTATTGCAAGCGCTAGCCCAGCAATCACAGTTTGATATTAATGCCTCCGTAGAAAAAACGTTTGCCGCGCCGCCGCTGCTGAATGAGCAGCTTAAGCAAGGGCGTATTGATGCCGTATTAACCTACTGGAATTTTGCCGCTAAATTAGAGCCAGAAGGCTTTAAGCAACTTATTGACGGTAAGGATATTATTAGAGCATTAGGAGTGGTTGAAACGGTACCTAGTTTGGGATATGTGTTTAAACAAGGCTTTGCTAATGATCACAAAAAGGCGGTAAATCGTTTTTTTGAGGCCAGTCAAAAAGCAAAAAATCTACTCTGTACGTCTGATCCGGCTTGGCAAAAAGTAATTCCATTAACGAAGACAGATAACCTAATCGTTCAACAAAAGCTTCGTCAGCGTTATTGTGAAGGGATTGTGCGGCATTGGGGAGAAGCGGAGCGACAATCAGCCGAGCAGATTTACAAATTATTGCGCTCATCTAGCAATAATCAATTAACAGGTAGCGTCGATCATATTCAGGCTGGTACTTTTTGGACAATGGAATAATTAACCACTTGAATCTTTTAAAAAATAACCTCTCTTTTTTATCCTTGCTGGTCTTATTAGGTGGCTGGTATGGCTTGGCTGTGTATCTCAATAGTCCGGCATTGCCAAGACCTCTAGTTGTTGCTCAGGTTTTTTGGCAAGCACTGCTGTCAGGTCAGTTACTCTACCATTTAGGTGTGACTTTACTGCGATTATCCGTCAGTTTTTCAATTGCTATGTTATTAGGCTGTTCAATTGGCTTATGGTTGGGGCGTCATAAACAACTGGATGCATTTTTTGATAATTGGGTAATTATTTTTCTAAACGTTCCTGCCTTAGTGACCATTATTCTTTGTTATGTTTGGTTTGGCCTGGTTGAATCAGCCGCTATACTCGCCGTAGTCATCAACAAATTGCCGAACGTGATTGTTGTTGTTAGAGAAGGGGCGCGTACTTTAGACCAAGATCTACTGGAAATGGCGCGGTGTTATCGTTTTAGTCGTAAAAAAACCTTGTGTCATGTCATTTTGCCGCAATTACATCCCTTTTTCATGACAGCAACCCGCTCTGGCTTATCATTAACTTGGAAAATCATTTTGGTTGTTGAATTATTAGGGCGCAGTAATGGCATCGGCTATCAATTACATTTGTTTTTTCAATTATTTGATGTCGCAAGTATTATGGCTTATACGGTTGCTTTTGTTGCCGTCATTCAACTGATTGAGTTACTGATTTTAAAACCGTTGGATAGAAGATCATTAAGGTGGCGGCGATGAGTTTCATTACCATTCAAATCACAGATAAAACCTATCCCGCTGTCGGTCAGGCTACCCAAAAACAGGCTATTGCAAATTTATCTATTGGATTACATGAGCACGAGTTTGTTTGCTTAGTGGGGCCGTCAGGCTGTGGCAAAACCAGCCTGTTAAATATTATTGCAGGACTGGATCATATTTACGAGGGTAGTATTCAGATGGGGTCAAGGCTTACGCATCCTAAAATTGCTTATGTATTCCAAAATCCACGATTATTACCGTGGCGCACGGTGCGAGAAAATATCGAATTAGTACAAGATAATTTAGTCGCTGACGACATTGATCGTTTGTTGGATGCCATGCAATTGAACACCGTTCAGCAGGTTTATCCTGAACGCTTGTCATTGGGAATGAGTCGGCGTGTTGCCATTGTGCGAGCATTCGCTATTGCACCAGAACTTTTATTGATGGATGAGCCTTTTGTGTCTCTCGACGCACCTTCTGCTAGGCAAGCAAGAAATCTGCTCGTCAATCTTTGGCAACAACGCCCCCATACCGTTTTATTTGTTACCCATGATTTGCGTGAAGCTATCACATTAGCGGATAGAATTATTTTTTTATCCTCATCACCAATGCGGGTTATTACAGAAGTGAAAGTTCCTTTGACTCAACTTGAACGCTGCAATGAAGATAGCATTGAGGCGTTTAGGCAAACCTTAAAGCAGGAACATTCTGTTATACATGCTTTGTTATAGCTGGTTTTCGATACTAAAAACGGTTGCCAATTGGCATAAAATATTCGATACTTCAAAGTAGTTCGGCTTTAATTGGTTTTGTTTAAGCTGAATTTAATCAACCTAATAAGGAGAATATTGAATATGAAACATACTTTTACATCAGGAATAGCATTCACGGCTATCGCGTTAATGCCATTGATCAGCAGTGCTAATACCGGCGATAAATATCCAGCTGCTAACTTTGAACCGACTGTCATTTACATAGATAAAGAGGTCGCTAACTCATCGACAAGCACTTCAGAATTTGATACTAAATACCCCGCTGCTAATTTTTCTCCCAAAGTCGTTTATATTGATAACGACTTAGTTGAGCAAATGGAAGATAAAACAGATCCCAAATATCCAGCGGCATATTTTAAGCCTAAAGTTATTTTCCCTTAATTTTATCCCTTCTTAATTAACCGCAGATATTTAACCCTTGTCTTGGAAAATGTAGTGGTAGGGGATTTATTAACGTCCCGTCCACCTCCTTTTTCAATAAAATCAAATCTTGACTTATGAAAAAATCCTTAATCGTTAGTGTGGTGCAGCAAGCATGTGGTGAAGATCGTCAAACGAATCTTGCGTTGTCTATTGCTAAAATTCACGAAGCAGCCGCTTCACAAGCCGATTTGGTTGTTTTACCTGAATTGCATCTTGATCCCTATTTTTGTCAAAATGAAGATGTTATCCATTTTGAGCTTGCTCAGCCCATTCCTGGGCCGACTACTGAGCTGTTATCACAATTGGCTAAACAGCTGAAAATTGTGATTGTCTCAACGATTTTTGAAAGACGTACTGCGGGGCTGTATCACAATACTGCGGTAGTGTTCGACAAGGATGGCAGTATGGTGGGTAAATATCGAAAGATGCACATTCCGGATGATCCCGCCTTCTATGAAAAATATTATTTCACGCCCGGTGATTTAGGTTTTAAACCCATTGAGACATCGATTGGCAAGTTAGGGGTTTTAATTTGTTGGGATCAGTGGTTTCCTGAAGCGGCGAGATTAATGACGCTGGCTGGCGCAGAGTTGTTAATTTATCCAACGGCAATCGGTTGGGATAAAAAGGATGCTCTCGACGAACAACAGCGTCAATTAGATGCTTGGATCACTATTCAGAGGGCTCATGCCGTAGCTAATGGTATTCCAGTTATTGCATGTAATCGTATCGGTTTTGAAAAAGCACCCGATTCAGATTCAGGTATAGAATTTTGGGGAAATAGCTTTATTGCAGGACCACAAGGCGAATTTTTAATACGGAGCGATGAGTCGACGAATGAATTGTTAACGTGTACTTTGGATGGCTCGCGATCCGAGCGTGTGAGACAAATTTGGCCTTATTTGCGCGATCGTCGTATTGACGACTATGCCGATTTGACCAAACGCTTTATTGATTAGAAAAACTATTGATAACCTAAAAAAGCCGATGTAGAACATCGGCTTTTTTTTAGGCAGAATTTACAGTGTATTTACTGCATTTAATTCTTCAAACGCTTGCTCTAAACGTGCGACCATGCCTAATTCACCCGCACGTTGCCATACACGGGGGTCATAAAACTTTTTGTTTGGTTTATCAGCACCTTCTGGATTGCCGATTTGACCTTGCAAATAGCCTTCATTTTTCTTGTAGTATTCCATAATGCCAGCCCAAGTTGCCCACTGGGTGTCAGTATCGATATTCATTTTAACAACACCGTAGCTGATTGACTCTTTGATTTCCTCTGCCGAAGAACCTGAACCACCGTGGAAAACGAAGTTTAAGGTATTTGCGGGTACACCAAATTTTTCAGATACAAATTTTTGCGAGTTGTCCAGGATACTAGGTGTTAATTTAACATTACCCGGTGAATATACGCCGTGAACATTGCCAAAAGAAGCCGCAATGGTGAAGCGATCACTGATTTTGCTCAAATGCTCATAAGCATAGGCAACATCTTCAGGCTGCGTGTACAACATAGAATGATCCATGCCACTGTTATCTACGCCATCTTCTTCGCCGCCGGTTACACCTAATTCAATTTCCAGTGTCATTCCCATTTTTGCCATACGAGAGAGATATTCACCGCAAATTTCAATGTTTTCAGCTAAGCTTTCTTCAGAGAGATCAAGCATATGTGAGCTGAATAAAGGTTTGCCTGTCTCAGCAAAATGTTTTTCACCGGCATCTAACAAACCGTCAATCCAAGGTAATAAGTTTTTTGCCGCGTGATCAGTATGTAAAATAACGGGTACACCGTAGGCTTCTGCCACATTGTGTACGTGTTTCGCACCAGAAATAGCACCTAATATAGCGGTTTGCTGCCCTTCAAGCTTCAAACCTTTTCCGGCAACAAATTGTGCGCCGCCATTAGAGAATTGAATAAAGACTGGAGCTTTAACTTTTGCTGCGGCTTCTAAAACAGCGTTAATAGAATCAGTGTTAATAACGTTGACCGCTGGTAAAGCAAAACGATTGGCTTTACAGATGGCAAAGATTTTTTGTACATCATCACCGGTAACGACGCCAGGTTTAACGAAGTCTAAAATTTTTTGTGACATTAAGAAGTCCTGTTTTTGTGAGGTAAAAAGAAAGGGGCATAAAAAAGCCACTCAAACCCTGCGAATTTTCGCTAGGGCTGAATGGCTAAAATAGTTAACCTTCTAAACTTGCTAAACGAGTAGCAAGGATTTGTTCTAAGGTTTCTAATGCCGTTGTAAATCCACTGATACCTTCGGCAAGTTTATCGGTTGCCATACGATTATCAGCGTGCATTTTTTCAAAAGTAGCTTTATCGACATTGATTTTTTCAATGGATAGCTCAGCCGCACGTACTGGGTCTAATTTACGTGGCAGATCACCTTCAGTGGACTGCAATTCAGCTAATAATGAAGGGGCGATTGTCAATAAATCACTGCCAGCCAATTCGGTGATTTCACCCAGGTTACGGAAGCTTGCACCCATAACTTCAGTTTTGTAACCGAATTTTTTGTAATAGTTATAAATTTCTGTAACAGACAAGACACCGGGATCTTCAGCAGGTGCATACGATTCTTTACCAGTATCTTTCTTATACCAGTCTAAAATACGACCCACGAAAGGTGAAATTAAGGTAATGCCGTTTTCTGCACAAGCAATGGCTTGGTGCAAGCCGAATAGTAAAGTCAGATTACAATGAATACCTTCTTTTTCTAAAACAGCGGCAGCTTGAATACCTTCCCAAGTTGCAGCGATTTTGATAAGTACACGTTCACGAGCAACGTTTTGTGCTTCATATTGAGCGATCAATTCACGACCTTTAGCAACTGTTGCGTCGGTGTCGAATGACAAGCGGGCATCAACTTCAGTGGATACGCGGCCTGGAATGATCTCCAGAATTTTTAAACCAAAAGATACGGCCAAACGATCAAATGCAAGCGAAACGACTTGTGCAGCCGTTGCATCAGCACCCAAGGATTCACGAGCACCTTTCAGCGTATCATCAACAATACCTTGATATTGCGGCATTTGAGCAGCAGCCGTAATTAACGAAGGGTTAGTTGTCGCATCTTGCGGTTTAAATGTTTCAATAGCTTGGATATCGCCCGTATCCGCTACAACAACGGTGACTTCTCTTAATTGCTCAAGTAAATTTTTTGCCATAAACAATACCTTTTTATACCTTAGTTAATAAAATTAAAGAACTATCTGGTAAGCCGTAAGAACGGGTTACCAGACAAATTGAACTACTCTATCCGCTATTTTACGTTGAGATAAACTCAGCGCAAATTAGCCATGATGGCGCATGTAACGATCAACACCCGTTTCTATGACTACCGGCTTAGGCTTTGAAGCTGTAGATTGTCGCGCTAGATATTTAGAAACTCTGCTCACTTTGGGCATACTTTCTTGGCTATTGATATATTTAGCGACGCCAGTCAATTCAATAATAATGGCCTTAGATTTTTCGTTTTTAGCCACTAATGCCTGTCTGGATAAGTATCGAGATACCCTGCTGGCTTTTGGTAAACTTTCCTGATGCTTAAGATACTTAGCAACCCCAGTTTCATCCATATGAATGACATGATGAGATTGTTTATCCAGCTTGTCGAGTATTGCCTGTCTCGCTAAATATTTAGCAACTTTACTAGGCTGTGGAATACTCTCTTGCTTTTTCAAGTACCTTGCGACTCCACTTATGGCAGGTTTTGCTTTTTGATTATTAATATAATTAGCAACACCTGTTGTTTTTGCCTTTGGTGTTCGGTTTTTCTCACTTAAAGCTTGTCTAAGGGTATATTTGGTAACCCCTGTCACAGGTGTCTTACCTTGCTTTTCAAGATATTTTGCTACACCACTAATAACCGCTGTTGTGTTTTCTTGTTCCAGTTCATTCAAAATAGCAGGGGTTTGTACTTGCTTTTCTAAATATTTGGCAACACCTGTTAGCCCGCCGGGTTCTCCAGAATACGTGGGTGTTATAATATGAGTTTCTTCAACCTCAGGTCTTTTCATGAAAAAGAACAATCCAGCCACAGCGGGGAAAAAAGCTCCGCCCAAGTAATTCTGATTCATGGCTTATCCCCGGTTACGCATGTATTTTTCAACTCCAGTCGCTACTTCAGTCGATGCTGTTTTTCCAGCCAATCTTTGTTTGGCCATATATTTTGCAACACCGGTGACAGTAGCCGCTGATTTGACTTGTTTGTCTAAATAGCGAGAAACACCAGTTCCCGCTGTTTTATTCAAGTATCTTGCAACACCAGTTAAGCCATAAGTATTTTTAGCTGCGGCGGGTGCACTGTTTTCAGAGCTTTTCTTGGGGCACTTGAACTGATTTCTTAAGAAGAACGCACCGACTAAAACTAATCCAATCAAACCAATAAGATAGTTAGATGACGCTTCTGCTTTTGGAGCAGCGGCTTCAGTTGCCTCAACATTAACTTCAGCGGGTGAAGATGATTTGGTCGCTGTTGTTTTATGTTCAGGTAAATCTTTTTGTGGTTTATAGCTTGCGTCACTATAAACGACTTGTGGCTCAAAGTTGGCAGCGGGGTATTTAGAATCCGCTTGGCTTGTTGCGGCTGGCGCAGTGGCTTTGCTTGGTGCAGATGTTGCACCGGTATTTTTTTGCATTAATTCGCTATCTTGATAGACAACGGTTGGCTGAAAGTCAGCTGCAGGATATTTTGAATCTGCACCGACTAATGGACTGGAAAGCAAAAGGGCTGCAAACAAACCGCTTGTCAAATTGTTATTTTTCACTTGTTCACCTATAAGTCAGAAGAATTGAAGGAGGATTCTTCTAACTCAATGAGCTTATGCTGCATTTTAGCTAGAGAACCCTCACTTCAAAGGCATTTATATTTTAATTTTACCTAAAATTTAGGATTAAAGTACCGCTTCCACATTGCTGACTACATTTTCAACAGTGAAACCGAACTCTTTGAAAAGCAATGCAGCAGGAGCCGACTCACCAAAACGGTCAAGCCCAACCACTTTGCCATGGCTTCCTACATACTTCCACCAGCCATCTGTGCTACCCGCTTCAACGGCAACACGTTTGGTCACTGCTGATGGCAATACCGATTCACGATAGTCTGCATCTTGGGCATCAAATACATTTGTTGATGGTATAGAAACAACACGTATTTTTTTACCTTTCGCAGTTAGCTCTTCAGCGGCTTTCATTGCCAACTCAACTTCAGATCCTGTCGCAATAATAATGGCTTCAGGTTGGCCTTCGCTGTCTCGTACAATATAACCACCACGAGAAATCGCATCAATTTGGGCTTGTGTACGATCAACATGCGGCAAGTTTTGTCTGGAGAAAACTAATATCGTTGGGCCATCTTTGCGTTCAAGCGCAGCTTTCCAAGAAACCGCTGTTTCTACAGCATCACAAGGACGCCATACTTGGATGCCAGGAATTAAGCGTAAAGTTGCTGTTTGTTCAACAGGTTGATGTGTAGGACCATCTTCACCTAACCCAATGGAATCATGAGTAAAGACAAAGATTGAACGAATTTTCATTAGTGATGCCATACGCAACGCGTTACGCGCATATTCTGAGAACATCAAGAATGTCGATCCAAATGGTATTAGACCACCATGTAAGGCGATACCATTCATCATAGCCGACATACCAAACTCGCGTACACCATAGTTGACGTAATTGGCATCAGCATGACTGCACATGGGTTTGTAACCTTTCCATTCCGTCATATTTGAACAGCCTAGGTCAGCAGACCCACCGAAAATTTCAGGCAATAAATTTGCGTACCCTTCAATTGAGGCTAAAGATGACATGCGAGTTGCCGTTGTTTTTGCTTCAGCATTAACGGCTGCAACAAACGCATTCGCATCAGCAGCCCAAGTGCTGGGTAAATCACCTGCCATGCGACGCTCAAATTCAGCGGCTAATTCAGGATGAGCAGCTTTGTAAGCGGCAAACTTTTCATTCCACACTTGTTCAGCTTTAGCACCTTTCGCTTTAGCATCCCATGCGGCATAAACGTCGTCTGGGATAATGAAGGCTTCGTGATCCCAACCTAATGCAGCTTTGGTCAAGTTAATCTCATCTTGTCCTAATGCAGCACCGTGGCAAGCATGTGAGCCAGCTTTATTGGGTGAACCAAAGCCAATCGTTGTTTTGCAACAAATTAAGCTTGGCTTATCCGTCATCGCCTTGGCTTGAGTGATTGCTTTTGAAATGGCATCGTGATCATGTCCATCTACATCCGCGATAACATGCCAGCCATACGCTTCAAAACGCATCGGTGTGTTATCGGTAAACCAGCCGTCAACGTGTCCATCGATTGAAATGCCGTTATCATCCCAGAATGCAATGAGGTTACCTAAGCCAAGTGTACCGGCTAATGAGCAAGCCTCATGGGAAATACCTTCCATCAAACAACCATCGCCCATGAAAACATAGGTATGGTGATCAACAATCTTATGTCCGTCTCTATTGAATTGTGCAGCCAACGCTTTCTCAGCAATAGCCATACCGACGCCATTAGTGATACCTTGACCTAACGGCCCCGTGGTTGTTTCAATTCCCGGTGCGTATCCATATTCTGGGTGACCTGGTGTTCTTGAGTGAAGTTGGCGAAAGTTTTTTAATTCTTCGATTGGTAAATCATAACCAGTCAGATGCAACAATGAATAAATCAGCATTGAACCGTGACCGTTTGAAAGAACAAAACGGTCACGATTTGACCATTTTGGATTTGTAGGGTTGTGAGTCAAAAAATCATTCCACAGAACCTCAGCGATGTCCGCCATACCCATCGGCGCGCCTGGATGACCAGAGTTTGCTTTTTGTACGGCATCCATGCTCAACGCTCTAATGGCGTTCGCTAATACTCGGCGCGAAGTCATAGTGTTCTCCTTTGTGTAGTGTATTTGGTAAATTGTTTGTGGTGATTTCAATAGACTTAAGTGACTTAAGTCACCAAGCTTTAGATTTTCAATGTCCAACAAAAAAGGAACGGGTGACAAACACCCGTTCCTTTGCTATCACTCCAAATTAGCGTGTCGTTCCCTCATTACTTCTTCTGGAATCCCCTTATCATGAATGATATGAGAGATAGTGGCTTCCAAGAAAAGTAAAGTAGACAACTCAAACACGGTTCCCATTGGCATACCATAGACTTTTCCATATTGCTCAGCACGACCAATTTGAAAAACAGCATCGGCCAAATCACCAATGGTTGAGTCACTTTTTGCAGAGATAAGTACGATATTGGCACCAACTTTTTTGGCATTCTTGGTGAATGCAATCAATTGTTCTGTCTCACCTGAGCCAGAAATAATGATTAGCAAGTCACCACTTTTGATGCTAGGTGTCACAATTTCGCCCACGACACTGACATCATATCCGCCATGCACTAATCTCATGGCAAAAAAGTTGCCAACAAGTTTCGAGCGACCGGCACCCGCAATGAAAATACGCTTAGCATTATCAAGAAGATGGGTCAGTTGTACATCATAAGTATTATCTGTAGCTTCAAGAATGCTTGAAATTTTTTCTACGACAAGTTGCTGATGCATTAATTAAACCTCAGTTGCATCAACCAATTCGCGGATTTCACGCGCTGCTTCAGTTGGGCATGGAGCGCCGTAGATAGCCGCACCAACTACGATAATATTTGCGCCAGCTTTAACAACGTCTTGTACGGTTGCGGCTTTGATACCACCAGCAACTGAGATACGGACGTTTAAGCCTAATTTTGCGATATCGTTCAGGTCAGCAAATGGTGTGTGACCTGCTGCTTGTGCATCAAGACCGGTATGGATACCCATAACGTGAGCACCTGCTTCAGCGGTTGCGCGAGCGCAAGCAATTTTGTCTTCAACGTTGATTAAGTCGATTTGTGCTTCAGCGCCATGTGCATTAGCGGCTTTAATGACGCCCATGCAAGTAGCAAGACCAGATACGCCCAAAACGGTACAAATATCAGCGCCCGCTGCGTAGAAAGGAGTCGCTTCGTATTCGCCAGCGTCCATCGTTTTAAGATCAACTAAAATCAGTTTATCTGGGAATTTTGCTCTCAGTGTTTTTACCAGATTGACACCATTGTGTTTGATACATGGGGTTCCGATTTCGAAAATATCGACATGCTCAGCAACTTTTTCTGCAAGTGCGACAGTTGCGTCGAAATCTAAAGAATCCAATGCCATTTGAATTAATGGTCTAGCCATGATATGTGCTCCGAAGGGTTATATTTAGTTATTGTTGGTTGCATATTTGTTTTGCGAACATAACTGTAAAGTAGAAAGGGGAGGAATGTCAATGCCAATTACTCATTGGCTGCTGCTTACCAGTAGTCGATAAGCGTGATGAAAAAGCGTTTATCCGTTAGATGTATTTGCTAAAAAATTATTCGGTGAGACTTAAGCATCTATTTTGACGGATAAAACTAAAATACACGGAAGGATTCATCATTAGAAATTGAAAGCGTTAATCACCATACTCATTTCTACTGAAACCCTTTATACTCAGCACAATTTTTTTATTTCACACGACAAGAGAAAATAACTATGGATTCTTTCAAAAACATTCGCGGACTTATTATCGACATGGATGGGGTACTCTGGCATGGCGATCAGGCGATGCCAGGGCTTGAAATTTTTTTTCAAACCTTACGTGATTTGCAAATTCGTTTCATATTGGCGACCAACAACGCCAGCCTGACCACTGCGCAATATGTTGCCAAGCTCGCTAGAATGGGGGTTACGGTAAGTAAGGACGAAATTTTAACTTCCGGTATTGCAACTGCTATTTATTTAACGAATCATGAAGACCCTGCAACCACTCGAGTTTATGTATTGGGCGAGGATGGGGCTAAACAGCCTTTGCTAGATCGAGGTTTCACATTGACCGATTTGTATCAATTGAACACACCTAGCACACCCAATCAGGGGGCTAATATTGTTGTATGCGGGAAAGATCAAACCTTAACCTGGGACAAGCTAGCAACAGCGACGCTAAACATCCGTGCCGGCGCAAAATTTATTGGCACAAATGCAGATACAACGTTGCCGACTGAGTATGGTATTACGCATGGTAATGGTGCGATTTTGGCTGCTATCCAGGTAGCAACGGGTGTTGAACCCATCATTATTGGTAAACCTGAGCCCATTATCTACCAGCAGGCGATGGCGTTATTGAACACTGATCCGAGTGAAACTGTTGCGATTGGTGATCGTTTGGAAACGGATATTTTAGGTGCTGTGCGTACGGGCATTCGTAGTTTGATGGTCTTAACAGGGGTATCAAGCCAAAGTGACTTAGACCTATCAGATTATCAGCCCACTTGGGTTATGCCGGATATTCAAGCAATTACGCAGGCTTTGCTAAATGAACAATAAATTAAGCAGACGGCTATTGCATTAGGCATGTTCGCTGTGTCGAAGAGAATGAAGCCCAACCGGTGTGAACCGTGGCGGGCTATCATCGACCATTCTATCGACATCGGCATCAAAAAAACTTTGGTGGTGTTGCGAGTGTCGGTCGCCGCTCTGTCTCTCACTGCCATTAAGTTAAGAGTTAATATATTTAAGACAATATGTTGCGGGCTTTAAAATCCCCCTCAGTCCCCCTTTTTCAAAGGGGAAAGAGTGTTTTCATACCATGTCAGAAAAAAAGCCAATAACTCCCCCTTTGAAAAAAGGGGGCTCATTGGGTTATTTTAACTAATTTCTAAGGTGTTGCCTGTGCTTAATGAAGTTACCCCAGTGACCTAGATTCCCGCAAGCCATGCCGGAAAACGAGGTTCAGGACTTGTGTAGATACTTATGCCTAATCAAGACAACATATCCCAAACTAAAAACTAGCAGCCAGCCGCTCACCATTGGGCCGATAACGCCATCGTAAGAACTGACTAAATAAGCGTAATCTGCATGGAAGTCTGTATTAAAAAACGTTTTATTGAGCTTGATTTGCCAAACCCAAGCCGTATGGCAACCTATACATAAACCTAAGCTCGTTTTGATTTGGGTGCGAATTAAGCCTAGAAAAAGACCTACCATAAATAAAGCGATAAAGGCGGAAAAAATATCAGGATTTAATATATTGGCAAAGGCTTCGCCCATTAACTGAAAGCCGCTAAGAAAATGAATGTCTTGGAAAGAAATTACGGTTTTAGATTTAATAAAATGTAAAGCAGCGTAATAGCTCGCACTGATGATAAGCGCCGCAGTCAGTGGCAGTTTTCTGACTAAAGCCAGTAATAAAATACCACGAAACAATGGCTCTTCAATTAAAGAAATTAATAAGGCCAATAATAAGGCAATACTGGTTTTTTCAAATAACCAGAGCAATGTCCAAGGTTGCGTTGTATCTATAACATTGATACGTAACTGATATAAAATAATAAATACGGGTAATAAACTGATTATACCCAGCGCAAATCCTTGTAATAATTGTTTAAAGAATAGCGCTTTTTCGGCAAAGCCCAAAGTTTCACGGTTGAGCTTAAAATAAGTCATTGCTGGAAAAATACTCAACACTAAAAAAACTTGTGTGGTTTTATTAATGATTTTTTCAAATGACAGATCAGGCGCAAACTGAATAATGACAAAACCGATGATAACAGCTATACAAGAAAAAAAAATTAAAATCAGTAATGGGATTATCGCGTAAGCAATCGAACGTACGATTGTCATAAAAACTAATCAGTGTTAGCAGAAATTCTATAGCCACGACCCCGTAAAGTTTCAATCGGTTTGCGACTGCCGTCTGGATCAAGTTTTTTTCTCAAACGACCAATGAATACCTCAATGACATTACTGTCGCGATCAAAATCTTCGTCATAAATATGTGCAGTTAAAACGGCTTTTGATATTAATTCACCTTTACGGAGCATTAGATATTCTAATACTTTATATTCATAAGCCGTTAATTCAAGCTTTTCACCTGAAACCCACACTTCCTGTGCCATTGTATTGAGTTCGATATTATCATGGCTTAATAAGGGTTGGGCTTGACCTGCTGAGCGACGAATTAACGCATTGATTCGTGCTAATAATTCCTCATATTGAAATGGCTTGACGAGATAATCATCCGCACCCGCTTCTAATCCTTCTACTTTTTCTTGCCATCGGCTACGTGCAGTTAAAATGAGAACTGGTACGGAAACTTTATTTTTCCGCAATCGTTTAATTAATTCTATACCTGAAAAATCCGGTAAGCCAATATCAATAATCACCGCGTCAAGTGGATATTCACAAGCCATATAAAGACCATTATTGCCATTATGTGCCGTATCAACTGCAAATCCCTTATTGGCAAAATAATGTCTAATTTGTTCGCAGAGCGTTATTTCATCTTCAACAACGAGAATACGCATTTGATTGATCCATGATTAAATTAAAATTCTTAGCAGCATAAATTATTGGTAATGGTCTTATTACTCTAAACTTTTATACGGCATATAAATAAGTACAGAAACAAGAGCATATAACACCGGCGTTAATAAGGGAGTCAAGGTGCTGCAAAGTAAGGCTTGGAAGATAATAAACGCAAGTAACTGGTAAATAGCTTTTTGATTTCGACTCGTCGCATAGTCGTTTTTTTCTTTAGCATGACTAAACGTTTCATTTCTAAATAACATGAGCGGGTGCGTAAACCAGCCTACAAAACTACTGAGCATAAGTACGCTAAAAATGAGCGCAACATCGGCATAACTATACAGCCAAACCGCTAAGTCTCGCGTGCGGGCATGAAGAAGTTTTGAGTCGGTATATTCCCAGTGAAAAAAGAATTGGGCAATTTTATAGACTTCGCCGGACATCAAACTCGCGGTGACTAAAAAAACAAACCAGCACAGCAAAATAATCAAAGCCGCAATAAGTGCTAGCGGCAAGCTTTTATTGATAACCCAGTTAAGACTAGGTTTAGTTTCGGCTGATTGTTGAAGGTCGGTATATTTTGCTAGGCCAACACCTACAAATAGACTTGCCACAGCGACAAAAATACCCAAGGCTTGAGAGATATGTCCAATCAACAATAATGCGGCGACGATAACACTATAACTAACCCAAAGCCTAGGATGCTGCCCTAATAAACGCAGTGATTGTTGTAACCAGTCACTAAATTTTGGTTTTGGGTTACGTTTCACACACTGATCCTAGAAATACCAACCGCATTACGCAAGGTTTTGATAAAAGGCACGCTGACTTCACGCGCTTTGACGGCACCTTCTTGTAATTGTTCTTCAATATGCTCAGGGGCTTCTAATAAGGCTTGGTAACGCTCTCGTGCTGGCGTTATGTGGTCGTTGATGTGTTCAAACAGCATTTGTTTTATATCCCCCCAACCCATGCCTTCCGCGTAGCGTTTGCGTAATTCACCCACTTCGTGGGGCGAGGCAAAGGCTTGATAAATACTGAAAAGCGTACAATTTTCAGAATCTTTGGGCTCGCCGGGTAACAAGGAATTGGTTTTTATTTTATTGATAAGTTTCCGTAGCTTCTTTTCGGGTTCAAAAAGTGGAATCGTGTTGTTATAACTTTTGCTCATTTTGCGCCCGTCTAGTCCTAATAGCGTCGCGCCATGTTCCTCAATTTGTGCCTCTGGCAATACAAAATGTTCACCATAAATATGATTAAATCGGGCGGCAATATCTCTTGCCATTTCAATATGCTGAATTTGGTCTTTGCCGACGGGAACTTTATTGGCGTTAAACAGTAAAATATCAGCGGCCATGAGTATGGGATAGCTAAACAAACCCATCGTAACCCCTTTGTCGGGGTCGTTTTCACCGCCTTGTTCATTATCAGCGACGGCGGCTTTATACGCATGGGCACGGTTCATTAAACCTTTTGAAGCAACACACGTCAGCATCCAAGTTAATTCTAAAATTTCTGGAACATCGGATTGTCGATAAAAAACGGCATTCGAGGTATCTAATCCTAACGCTAACCAAGTCGCGGCGATTTCCAGACTGGATTGTTTGACTCGCGCGGGCTCTTGGCATTTTATCAAGGCGTGATAATCGGCAAGAAAATAAAAAGGCGTGACATGGGCATCTTTGCTGGCCTCGATAGCGGGGCGAATGGCCCCCACATAATTGCCTAAGTGAGGTGTACCGGTGGTTGTGATACCAGTTAAAACAATTGCTTTGTTCATTGAATAGGTAGTTTCCGTTTGCTAGGGTGTTGAAAGGGTCGACATATTACCTAGTTTTTGCACCGCTAACGAGTAAAAAGTGACATCAAGGTAACGCTAAACACTATGTCGTAAGTCATTTATTGGCTACATGCCAAATCCGCAAAACACAGTATCCAGATCACAAAAATATACCCGAATTTTTTAATCAGGCAATTAAAGTAGGAGGGCATAGGTTTATTAACGTTATAGATATTTTTGGGAGCGGTTTTAGCCGCTCCACGTTTGTTAAAATTTTTTGCACGACTACTTATAGTTGATTAATCAACCGAAGTTCTTGCGGATAAGGCGACATATAGTATGAGTTTTCAATGTACGCATCTGGTGCTTTGCGAAAATGATGTTTTAGCAAGGTAATAGGCACAATCAAGGGGACTTCACCTTGACGATAACGTTCGATAATTTCACATAATTCCGCTTTATTATCTGCATTGAGTTCTTTTTTCAAATACCCTTGGATGTGCTGCAACACATTGACATGGTTGGGGCGATCAACTACGGTTTTTAACACGGTCATTACTTGTGCAATGTATTGTTCGGCGACATGGGTGAGATTGTCTTTGGTGACACCAGCTAAT
This sequence comes from uncultured Methylococcaceae bacterium, assembly GCA_903945375.1. GTDB lineage: Bacteria > Pseudomonadota > Gammaproteobacteria > Methylococcales > Methylomonadaceae > Methylovulum. The sequence continues at coordinate 70,679 of CAJAVP010000123.1, forward strand.
AATTGCCCCATAGCTCGGTAATCCCCATGACTCATAATAATCAGTTTATGACAGGCGTGGAAATGGGTGAGTGAACGCGGTGTCAAACCCTCGGCTAATAGGGCTTTCCAACGGGCAAAGACGTAGACGCGCTGAATAAAGTTTTCGCGCAACCCGGGGTCACCCAAACGACCTTCTTCTTCAACAGGAAGCAGTGGATAATGGGTCATCAGTGCTTGGGCAAAAATACCTACGCCTTCACGTCGTGGCTGGGCGTAGGCATACACTTTGACGCGCTCCATACCACAACTGGGTGAGTCTTTTTTTAAAATATAACCGCATAAATCGGCTTGTGCGGTTTTTTGTTGCTCGGCACTTTCACGCAAGCGCTCTGTGACATCCATTGACGGGTCTTTTATCCCGACACACCGAACTTCCTGATTAATTTTGACTAAATGAATGGTGGGTCTTGGGATTCCTAGACCTATGGCGACTTCAGGACAAAATGGGTGAAATTCAAAATACTCACTGAGTGTTCCGACAATGTAGGCATCGCGTTTATGTCCGCCGTCAAAACGGACATTTTCACCTAACAAACAACTGCTGATACCAATAGGAATTTTTTTCATAAGAGATGATTAGAATTAATAATGAGGTGGTATTTCATAGTGATTAGCACCTAAGTCATCGGAACTACCTGTGCTAGCAACGCTTTTAATTCGCTCATTTAGTAATTGGCAGGTCAAATGCAAGCGGTCAATTTGCCGTTGTTGAGCGCTAACGGCGTTATTTAATGCTTGCAGTAAATCGTCTTGATAAGCGACTTTTATTTCCAACTCAATGATTCTGTCAGTATTCATTATTTAACCTGGCTATCAATTTCGATTTGTTTGGGATTGTTATCGGTTACGCTGACATTATCAATCATGCCAATGAAATCACCCGGTTGAGAGATGGCATTGCCGGTTTTAGAGACACGTGCTAATAACTTCACCTTGGCAAAATTGGAGAGTTTCATGGTCGGCATCATGGCGAGTGCATCGGTTAACTGGATTGTGATCGGCAAATCAGCAACCTGTTTTCGAACGACAGCTAAAGGCATTTGCGGTCCGGTGAGTGCTTGAGCATAAATAAATACGGTGTCCGTGGGAGCAACCGATTTTTGTACATCTGGTGCTAAACGCACCTGTATGCTTATAGCAAGGTCGTTATGACTCGGTGGGCTGACTTCGTTTGCAGGGCTCGCAGGTAGCGGGCTGGGTAACTGACTTTCTAATTTAGTCAGCAATTGTTGCGCCTCTTGTAAGGCGGGCGAGTTGGGTGGTAATAACGTAATCAGTTTGCGCCATAATTTAACGCCCGCAGCCGCATCACCTGCTTGCGCTTTTGCCATGCCACCTAACCATAAGCCGGTGATATTCTCTGGATCTAGTTCTAAAGCCTTAAAAATCAATTCGGTGGGTTTGCCTGCTAATTGTTCACCATTACTATAAGCCAGTGCGTCCGCATAAAGCAGTAAGATGTCGGCTCGATCTCCTATCAGTTGATAGGCATGAGCAAAGGCATCGACAGCTTTGAGGTATTGTTGTAGATATTGATAGGACTTGCCGAGCATCAGCCAGCCTTCCGCATTATCAGGTTCAGTCTGCATCCGTTCAGCCAATTTATTAACCATTTTATTAACATCTTCAATCGAAGGTTCGGCGGCAGATGTCGCTAACATTTCCGGTGTGGGTGCAATCGCCTGATAATTACCTAATCCAGCATATAGGCCAATTGCCAACAAAGGAATAAACACCGCTAATACAAAAACAATCCAACGCGCTTGACCGGTAGCAAGCTGATCTTGTGCGGGAATATCTAAATCATCACTTAAGGCCAGTTCCAGTTCGGCGCGTTGCGCCTCATAGTGCGCGGGATCTAACGCTCCGATGTGTAATTGCTCGTTTAATTCTGCCAGACGGTTTTTAGCAATGGCGATATTACGCGCGTCCATGTCTGAAGGCGTCAATTGCTGTAGCTTCCAGAGCGGGGGCATAATAAACGCCAACACGATTAAAATCATTAGGCTGGCAAGCAGCCAAAAAAGCATAGTCAAGAAACATCCCCTTCATCGAGTAAACTGCGAATTTTTGCCAGCTTCTCAGATTTTATTTCATCGTCGCTTGCGGTATTTTTTTTGCGTTTGGTAAACCGATACAGCCCGATTAGACCTAATCCTAAAAACAATAATGGACCGAGCCATAATAAACCAGTTTTTGCTTTAAAGGGTGGATTGTACAACACAAAATCGCCATAACGGTCGGTCATAAATTGTACAATTTCGGCATAAGATTTACCTTGTTGCAGCATTTCATAAACTTGTCTACGCAAATCGGCGGCTAATTCGGCGTTTGAATCGGCAATCGTTTGATTTTGGCAGACTAAGCAACGTAATTGCGAAGTTAAGCTCTCATACGCTTCTTGTTGCTGAGGGTTGTTAAACGTGTGCGTATCAATGGCATGAGCGCTCAGTAGCACACTCAGCCATAAAAAAATCAGTAGCCAAAGTTTCATTCCGATTCCATTTGTAATTGATTGATGAGCGGCAGTAAGGTCTGTTCAATAGCACTCAGGGTCACAGGGCCGGTCAGTTTGTGACGTATCATGCCTTTTTTATCAATGACGAAAGTTTCGGGTACGCCATAAACGCCCCAGTCAAGACCGATACGTCCATCTTGATCCATGATGCTGATGGTATACGGATTACCTAACTGCTTGAGCCAACTGAGTGCAGCAAGCGGCTCATCTTTGTAATTTAAGCCAATCAGCGTTACACGCTTTTGCTGGGCGAGTTGGTTTAACACAGGATGCTCTTCTCGACACGAAACACACCAAGATGCCCAGACATTAAACAACCAAACCTGACCTTTTAAGTCGCTGGGCGATAGTTTCTCGTCGGGGCTTTGTAGCTTCGGAGCAGAAAATATAGGGGCAGATTTGTTGACTAAAGGCGAGGGAATATCATGTGGATTAAGGTTCAAGCCGATAGCGAGAAATATCGCCATAACGATGAATAACAGTAAGGGTAGTAAATATTTAAGCATTTTGGAATTCCGGTTAGTGAGCAGGTAATCGTTTCGATGGCACGCTGCTAACTAAACTTTTTTTAAAGAAGATGGCTGTACAGACTGATTTTTGCCGTGGGCAGTTTAGTGATAATGCCCGTAAACAGGGGATAGCATAGCCTAGGCAGAAATTGAAGTCACGTTTGTATTTGCAGCGATTCTCATTATGGCAATCACAGTAAGCGGTAAGGCGCAATCCGTAGAGCGCAATAGACGATAATCGTATACACCTAACATCCGGCGTATTACGCTATCACTAATACGCCCTACGCGACTGAAGCCAATTGCGACGATAGCGGGGCATCATTAATCACCGATTATTTTGAATAGTTTTAAAGCGTAGACCGGATAAGCGATAGTGTCATCCGGCAAATGACCCAAAGGTGCTTAGGCGATATCGCTTATGCGCTCTACGTTTCTATGCGAGGTACGCGGTGACCCCATTGATTCCAGAAGGCGTAGGGCGGATTCGCCGCTAGGCAATCCGCCACAATAAGGCAACCCTATGGCGGTTTGCTGCGCGAAACCGCCATACAGATTTAAAACACAGTGATTGCCTGTTTTTAGCATCGACAATATTGCTGAATTTTCAATTGCTGTTGATGACGCTCTAAGCCGGAGTAAAACAGCTTTAGCTGTTTTATATCATAGCCACACATGGGCAAGTTACGTCCAAAATAGTACGCCAATTAACGCGCTAAAAGAACTTGTCGATGGTGTTTAAATATGCACACCTATCAGGGGAAACATTTGAATGCTGATGTAAGAAACTCATCCAATTCTTTGGATTGAGTCAGTGCGGGCTCAATAAAATCAAAACATTTTCGCCATTGAGGGACTGATACGCGCCAAGAAAGTCAACAGGGATGACCCTGAAAATATGGCGTTTACGTGAAGGAAACAATGAAGTTAGAGACATTAAAAAACGTATGCAGCATAAAGATTATATTTACAAACAAAAATCATTAGAGCTTTTGCAAAAAGATTACACGCTAGCCGAGGCTGACAGGACTTTAGAGACTCCGACCATACTGAAGATTTAGCGCGTATCGCTTACATTGAAAATGAGCTAGTCATCCTTGCTTATGTCGAGTTTGTAAAATTTAACCTGCCCGACATGAGCTTATTAAAAGATACCTGCCTTGAGTCATGGTCAATCGAGACCACTGACAGCTTTCCACCATTCAAATGTGACTTTGGGCAACCGTTTGGTTATCCCAGCGCGAAAGAACTTTGTTGTGAACATTTGTTAAAAAAATGATCATTTAAATTTGAATTATCTTAGACCGACTAACCATGCCGGTTTTTTTTTTGCCTTTTTTATGAGTAAAATTTTTATAATTTGCGCGTATCCTATCCCAGACAAAATCAGGTAATCCCATGTAAGCCTTGCTCTAAAGCGTACCCCCCACGTGCACCCTTTTTTGATATAAAAAATATATTAAGTTAATCAACCACATATCACATCAAGCCATGCTCGGCAAACGAATAAGGCACGCCATCTCCAATAATAAAATGATCCAATACGCGGATATCAAATAACGCTAGAGCTTGCTTGAGCTTTTCGGTTATGAGTTTATCGGCTTGACTCGGCTCGCTTATGCCTGAGGGGTGATTATGGGCAAAGATGACGGCAGCTGCGTTATGATGCAAAGCTTGCTTTACCACTTCACGGGGATAAACACTTGCACTATCAATAGTCCCTCTAAAGAGTTCATCCAATTGAATGACGCGATGCTGGTTATCCAAAAATAGGCAGGCGAACACTTCATAGCTGTAACCGCGCAGTTGGGCGCTAAGATAGGCTCTCGTAATATCGGGACTATTCAACGCACTACCGCGTTGCAGAATTTCATTAAAATGACGCTTAGCCATTTCCATGACCGCTTGTAGCTGGGTATATTTTGCATCACCTAAGCCATGACCTTGACAAAAACGATCGCGATCCGCGTTTAATAGGGCTTTTAAAGAGCCAAACTCTTGAAGTAAGTCACGCGCTAAATCAACAGCAGATTTCCCGGGTGTTCCGGTGCGTAAAAAGATGGCCAATAGCTCGGCATCTGTTAATGCACCGGCACCACGTTTTAATAATTTTTCCCTAGGTTGTTCATCTTCAGGCCAATCTTTGATCGTCATGACGGAGTAACCTACTTTGTTTGTATCTATTGGGTCATGTGTTGCTTACAACATCAGGTCAAATTTCCGCCGCTGCCAACCATAAATCGTGTTTATTGCAAAGACTGAGGATGTAGATTGTGCCGGTGTAGTTTTCCAGAGTAAATGTTGACAAAGGCACTTTGTCGACCAATGGATTAAACAGATGTTCGTCTAAAAACTTATGCTGTTTATCTAACAGAACATGCTTAACAATGTAATGTTCATAATCCTTCATTTCATGCGGAGTAACGACTTTAATGCTTGCCTTATCATTGACTTTGCTGACTTCAACAGTCGGCAAATGCGTTCCAACTTTGCTGGCCCAACGACCGGGAGAGCTTTTTGTGTAATAAATATCACTACTGATCTCAGTCGGCTGAGTGGTTTCTGCCAATGCGTTTGGAATAATTAAGCTTGTGCCCGCACTGAGTGCGCTGAAACGAATAAAATTACGACGATTCATACGGTATTTCTCACGTTTAGAAAGTTAAAAGAAAAAACAAACCGGCATCAACGCGCACATTTGCAAAGTGCTTTAGTTCATGCCAAGTGATCTAACAGAAAGCTTATTGCGCATTTTTGAAAGTTTACTTGATAAGCGCCTAAACCCAATAAAAACCCACGGAGCGCCACCAATGGCTACCGCATCAACCAAACAATACCAAGCCGCTACACCACTCGGTGGATTACCTTGGGGAAGCTGTAACACGGGATCGATAGCCGCCCATTTCCAAGTACCGACATCCGTACCGATCAACTCTAACCAGGTTGTAATAAAAAATGCCGCTAAATACACCATCGGCGAACGACCTTTAAAGAGATAAGCTAAAAATACACAAAAAAGCAAAGCACCAACCGAATCTCCTTGTGCTGCATAGCCGCTTATTCCCCAGACTGACCATATTCCGCAGACCATCACGACAAATGTGGCAATGGTGCGTGCATAATTAAGGAATAATCCCGACCGAGCTAACGCGACTGCGGTTAAATAGACCATACCATGTCCAGGTGGCACATAGGCTGGGACATTACCAAAACGATAGGTATAGCCCCCCATATACGGCGAGGCGAAATGTTCACCTATGGTGGCAAACAGAATGGCAATTGCCACTTGTACACGAACCTCTTTGTTTTCACCGGATAAGAGGCAAGCTAAGAAAATCCAAGCACAAATCCCTAACGCATTTTGTTTTTGCATATTGGCATCGGCATCGGTTATCAAACAAATTGCCACACAAAAAAATGTAAAGAGAGCTATCAGATAATCACGTTTTCTATGTGGATATAGGGTGTTGATATCTGGAAAATGACGCAGCACAAAAACCTCGTTCAGTGAATCAAAAGGAAATTATTAAACAAATAGCCAAGTTATCAGCGCATATCGGGTAAACTTACCGACTAGAATGATTAGGCAGGCGGGCAACCAAGGTAATTTGAGCCAGCCACCCGTAAAACATAAGGCATCACCAATTAAGGGTAACCAGCTAAAAAAGAGCGTCCATAGCCCAAATCGGTTTATCCAACCCAGCGCATTTTGCCGATTTTTTGGCAAAAGTTCGGCGATTGAATATTTCCTAGCCGCAAACACACCCAACAACCAAGTTGTCATCGCTCCCAGTGTATTGCCTACCGTAGCAACAATAAGCAATTGCTCGACCGGATAGTGAGCAGTAGTCAGCAAATAAGCTAAAACGGCTTCAGAACCACCCGGCGCTAATGTGGATGAAATAAAAGCACTGGCAAACAGCCCCGATAGGCTCAAAGTATTTTCTAGCATTTAATTCAGGATGGTTAAAGCACTCAAATAAGAAAGATTTGCTTTCTAAAAGGCATAAAAAACCCTGCACTAAAGCAGGGCTGTTCTATCTAAATACTAACCACCTGGTAACACGTTGTTCTTATTCGGCATAATTTGCTTGCTCAATGTTGTCACCAACTTAACCAGCAAGTCAATCATCCAACGGATTTGTTCAAATACATAAGCCACAATTTCAGCTGGACTCATGCCTCTGAATTTTTTTGCCAATAGTGGTGCAAGCAAAATACCAATGGCTAAACCGATAATCAATGTACCCGATAGCGTGGGCTTATCTTGTTCCTGTACTGGCTTAGGTGCTGCATCAACATTGGCAACAACAGCTGGGGCAATTATTGGCTCTGCATTATTGGCATTTTCAATAAGTTCTGGCAGCGTGATTTTATAATCGTCCAGCACCACATTCGCTGTCACACCAGGGATGCTGGGTAAATCACCATCACCCTTGCCGACTTTGAGCTGGGCTTTCATGCCCTTTTCCATATGTTGAGCAATATCGCAATGTACCAAATAGGTTTTGTCGCCGGGAGGCAAAATCAACGTACCAGAAATTTTAGCAGGCCCTGAAATTTCCAAGTGGAACATGCCTTTAGGATATAAATATTTGGGTAACCCGTGCATCATCCACTGATGGCGAATTTTATCTTCGTTAACGAAATGTACAGTCAATTTTGTACACGGTTTAAAGGTAAATTCTTGGGTATCAAAAGCAAACATTCGACCCGGGAATTTTTCAGCATATTTATGTCCAGCATGTACGGTAATTTCTTTCGTTTCCGAAATCTTATCGCAACCGCCTGGTAAGGTATCGGTATTTTGCCCCATCACCATGCCACCCGCCATATCCATCAGATGACCATCACCGTGATCCATGAGCATACCGTCATGCTCTTGGTAATCAACCGCATAAGCAACTGTCGAAAAAAGCAAAACCAGTAAATATACCGATAGGGATTTCAGCATTTAATTTCTCCTCTTTGTTGGGTTCAGCAAAATAAAGTCCTATTTTAAGGTTTTTACACTGCGATTTGCCTCACGCTTTCGTAAAAACTTAATTATTTTTTTAGTGAAGCGAGTGCGTTATCAATTAGCTTTTTGAAACCGCCATGAGAGAGGTAAAAAACGTAAAGACCTGCAAAAGCAAAGAATACATACAACAGGATGTTGGTTCTACCGACAGCTTGACCACCACCCGCTTTAAAGCTCATATGGGCATCCAGTCTTTCGCCTTCATCTGGAACCAATGTGATATGAATCAAATATTTACCTGGCTCAGGCACACCGTTTGGCAGCTCTAAGTTGACCGTACCTGCTTTGTGTTTTTGGCTAGGTAAAAAGAATACTCGCGTTCCTTCTGGCTCTTTAGTCACTTCAAACTCAACAGACATTTTTCTATAACGCATGTCTTGATAGTCAAAAACCAATTGGGTTTTGGTGCTCGTGCCCGGCAAACTACCGCAAAATTCCTCAGCGGGATAGGCACTAGGTTGGTAGGCTGTGTAGTGAATCCAATGGCTTGGCTCTAATTCAAACTTACATTGATCAGTATCCGTACCGGCTGCGCCGCCGTGAGCCCAAAGCGCGGTAGAGAAAAATATCCCTAAAAATACCAGAAGCCCCTTTTTTAAATTGCGTGTTGTGTTCATAATACCTTCCTGTCCCAATGAAATATAATTATTATAATAACGTCGAATTGCTCTTTATAATGTTTTAAAGCTAAATAAACCTTCATTTCTGCTACCGATTCATAGCAGAAGCGAACTCTAGCACATCAAACTATCCAAATAAAGGCTTTAATGAAAAGCAAGCTTATCATCAATAATTACATAAGCAAGTGGTACTAAGGTTATTGTTCTGTTGCTATACACACATCCTTTTCGTAGACTTAAGCCAATATTTTATAAACGGAGCCCCTAAAACATGTCTTCCTTGACTACTTCAAAAGCATGGTCAGCCTTGCAAGATCATTTTGTGCATATTCAAAATCATTCCCTACGGGATGCTTTTGGACAGGATTCACAACGACACCACAAATTTTCAATCCGCTTTAACGATATTCTTTACGACTATTCAAAAAATCGGATTGCTGATGAAACCATCCCCTTATTGATCGCATTGGCTGAACAAGCAGGGCTTTCCACTAAAATCGAAGCCATGTTCTCAGGTGAGCGGATTAACACCACCGAGCATCGTGCGGTTTTACACACCGCATTGCGAAATAGAAGCGACAAGCCGGTTCTTTTTGATGGCAAAGATGTCATGCCAGACGTAAAAAAAGTGCTCGCACAAATGCGTACATTCTGTGACTCGGTTCGATCCGGAGAATGGAAGGGTTATACCGGCAAAGCCATCACAGATATCGTCAATATTGGCATTGGCGGCTCCGGTTTAGGGCCTAAAATGGTTGCCAGTGCCTTAACCCCTTATGGGGCAGATCATCTCAAAGTGCATTTTGTGTCCAATATTGACCAAGCCGACATCGTTGAGAAATTTAAAATTTTAAATCCAGAGACCACGCTATTCATCGTTGCTTCCAAAATCTTCACCACCCAAGAAACCATGATGAATGCCAAGTCAGCAAAAAATTGGCTATTAGATCAAGCCAAAGATGAATCTGCTGTCGCCAAACATTTTGTTGCCATATCAACCCACGCCGAAACCGTTGCCGCCTTCGGCATAGACACAAAAAATATGTTTGAGTTTTGGGATTGGGTTGGTGGTCGCTACTCATTATGGTCAGCGGTTGGCTTATCTATTGCGTTGTATGTCGGCATGGATCGTTTTGAAGAAATGCTACAAGGCGCATTTGAAGCGGACGAACATTTCCGCCATTCACCCTTCGCACAAAATATCCCCGTTATCATGGGATTATTGGGCATTTGGTATAACAACTTCTTTCGCGCCAATTCCCATGCGTTATTGCCTTATGACCAGTCCTTGCAATATTTTTCCAGTTACTTCCAGCAAGGAGACATGGAAAGCAATGGTAAAAGCATTACCTTAACCGGTGAAAAAGTCGATTACAGCACCGGCCCTATCATCTGGGGACAACCTGGCACCAATGGTCAACATGCGTTTTTTCAGCTCATTCATCAAGGCACTAAACTCATTCCCTGTGATTTCTTAGTCGCCGCCAACAGCCATTACCACTTGCCAGAGCATCACGACATTCTGGTTTCCAACTTCCTAGCACAACCGCAAGCCTTAATGCGCGGCAAAACCATCGAAGAAGTACAAGAAGAATTAACCCCCGCCGAATGCGAAGACAAGCTGCTCGTTGCATCAAAAATTTTTGAGGGCAACAAACCATCCAGCTCATTCCTATTTAAAAAACTGACACCCAAAACCTTAGGCTCTCTACTGGCACTTTACGAGCATAAAATTTTTGTCCAAGGTGTCATTTGGAACATCAACTCTTTTGATCAAATGGGTGTTGAATTGGGTAAAGTGTTGGCCAAAGCCATTTTGCCAGAACTGCAAAATGACGAAATCATCAGCAGCCATGACAGCTCAACGAATGCCTTAATTAACACCTACAAAGAAATGCGTGAACCGCAATAAACAGTTCTGTGCTTACCTCAACACCATCACCTAAGCGGCTCGGTATACCCTCTTAAATCCTGAGGATTACCGAGTTCTAAAAGCCAAGGATGGCACATTACATCTAATAACCCAATCGCTCACATGCCGTCACGCCCACCTGCCCTGTTTATCATGGGGCCTACTGCCTCAGGAAAAACGGCATTAGCCGTACAATTAGCGCAACAACTCCAAGGAGAAATTATCAGCGTTGATTCGGCTTTAGTCTATCGAGGCATGGATATAGGAACCGCCAAGCCGAGTCTCGAAGAAAGAGGCGGAATTACCCATCATCTAATTGATATTCTCGATCCATCAGAATCCTTCTCGACCGGTCAATTTAAAAACCAAGCACAAGACTTAATGACGGTCATTCATCAACGCGGGAAACTCCCTATTTTAGTCGGGGGCACGATGCTCTATTTTAACGCCTTAACCAGCGGTTTAGCGGTACTCCCCAAAGCAGATCCGGCGATTAGACACAAACTGGATCAAGACTTACAAGAAATGGGTAAAGAAGCCTTACATCAACGCCTCGCCGAAGTTGACCCAGCCGCCGCTGTGCGGATTCATCCTAATGATCCGCAACGTGTACAACGTGCCTTAGAAGTCTATGCTATCAGTGGTCGCCCCATCAGTGCTTTTTTTGGTGAAAACACCGCACCTGCCCTACCCTATCGTCCGATTAAAATAGTCGTAGCGCCCACTGACCGAAAAATATTACACGCCATCATTGCCCAGCGTTTTCATGCCATGCTAGCGCAAGGATTGATTGAGGAAGTACGTGCCCTTTACGAGCGCGGTGATTTAGATACCAGCCTGCCCGCCCTACGCGCCGTCGGCTATCGACACGTCTGGTCTTACTTACAAGCGGAATGTGATCTTAAAACCATGACCGACAAAGCCATTGCCGCAACTCGACAATTAGCAAAGCGACAATTTACATGGCTACGCAAGGAAACTGAAGCGATGCCTTTCAGTAGTGATGAAGCGGCGTTATTACCCAAGGTTTTAACCGCTATTAAACGCGAGTTGAGGCAATTATAGGTAGACGGGCTTGGAAGTGAGTTTTAATGGCTTAATCCGAGGCACTATGCCGTGCGAGCGAGCATGAACACAGGCAAGCGACCCATTATGAGTGCGGTCTTTTACCACTGAGTGCGTAGGCAAAGGCAATCACTTGCGCGATGGCAAGATAAAGCTCGCGGGGAATTTCATTTCCTAAAGGGATATTGGCTAAAACCTTGACTAATGCGGGATCGGTATGTAACGGAATCTTATGCGATTTACCAAGCTCGATAATTTGCTCCGCTACCAATCCTTGGCCTTTGGCGGTTACGCTGGGTGCATTAACGCCGTCATAATTTAACGCAACCGCAATATCCGGCGCATTAATGGGCTTCTTCATACGCGCTCATCCAATAGCAATGGTATAGCAATCGTTTCGTCCGCCTCATGATGTGGTGATTTGCCCGTCCACGCATCTAACTGCCCTACCACTAATCCCGCTTGCTGGTAGGCCAGTTCAAGCTTGTCCAAATTGGCTTTTATCGAGTCCGTTGTGGTGACCTGATCACTCCAAAAGAAGGTATCAACTACCTCGCCTTCAACACTGATTCGACTCTTAAGCGGACTTAAACCTGGGGGATTGAGCTCCAGAACCACCGACCAACTGGAGGGCTGATCATCGGCGGGCTGAGTGGATTTTTTCTCATGATTAATTTTTAACTTAATCGTTTCAGTGTGCTGACCGTTTTGAAAAGGGATTGCTAATTGCCAGACTTGCTGACGCTGATCGTCTTGGGGCAAGGATGCCAATTGATCCATAACAATCCGAGCTAAGCCGCTCTTAACGTCATTTAAAACCGTGTGCTCCATAGCAGACATCACGCTTGATGAGGACGCGGGCGCCAACGTATCGAGCAAAGAGAGGAGTTGTGCTTTCAAATCGCCTTGTAATCCCGCTGTGGAATGCGCCTGCTTTGCTTCCATAAAAATACCCGAATTAGTAATAGCCTGTTGGAGACCTTCGGGAGTTGTTAAGTCGGTTTGTGACGGCATAAGCGCGACAAGTGGCTGTAACGCCGTTAGCCTTGGTGCATTAGATTGCTCGGGAAATTGCGTTAACACTTGCTTTAAGCCCACCATCACTGTCAGTAAATCTTGTTGCTTTGGTAAAAACTCGCGAAATGCCTGAGAAACCACTGACGTTTCTGTTTGCACCGCTACTTTTGAGGTAATAATTTTCAACTCAGGCACGTTACCTGATTTTATCACTTCTAGTTTTAATAGCTGCCCCACTTCGAGAACACTTTGCGTTTGAGCCTGAATCGCTTGTCCACCCGCTAATTTCAACATAAAACTGTTTTCTGCCAATTTAGCCGTTACTAGAGCATCGAGCGTATTGCCTTGCTTCAATTGGGACAGTAAGCGCGATAAACTTTTAGAATCGGCAGCTGAAAATAGCTGGGCAGAGGTTTTCTGGATTTCCATATAATATGTTCAACCCTATGCTTTTAAAAGAAAATAAACTGAACTTGTTCGACTGGTGTCCCAGAGCATCGTATTCTTTCATAGTGCCGTTAAAGCCGCCTTAAAAACAATCATTAAGTATCAGTGACCTATGATTTACCCCTCAATCCTTTATGCCCTTTGGGTATCTTTTTACCAAGAGAGCTACCCACTTAGCACGGGACAGCGTGGGCTATGACGTGTGGAGGGGGGATCTGAATAATATACACGGGGTATTATTCAGCTAGATTGTGAGATCTAACGCCTACATCTCCGTTAGATCTCGTAGAGAACCGCCTAGTGAGTTTTCTCCGTTTATTTAGATAAACGTGGCGGTGGTTAAGGATGTTATGTTTGATCCGGTTATTTCGATGACAAAATCTGTGGCTGAGAAGACATCGTTGTGATTTAAATCAACGGCTAGAAATGTTCTACCAGATAAGTCTCCGCTACTCGCTGTGAGGATTGCAGCATCAACTCCTGATGCGTGAGTCTTAAAGCCTGCACCGGATGCTCCCAATAACGTATTCATATTAGTCACAAAAGTAGACTCATTTAGGCGTCCCATCAATGGGCTCGGTACAACAGCATTCACATGATTTCTTAAGTCAATCAAATCCCCCGTTCCTGCATTTAAAGTTAAATCGGAATAGAGATCAACACCGCTAATAGAAGCCGTTGTACAGAATGAATCTGTGTTAGTTTTACCAAATTTTATGACATCAATTCCTGTTCCTGTCATGACCGTATCTCTGCCCAGCCCCCCTGTGATCGTGTCATTATCCACTCCGGCATTAATAGAGTCTTCTCCATCATCACCATTGATCACATCATTGCCTGCATCGCCTGTTAACGTATCCTTGCCTGATCCACCCCAAATACTGTCATTACCCGCCACGCCACTTAAACTATTATCTGAAGCATTACCTTGAATAAGATTATTTGCTGTGTTGCCTATCCCGTTCATCGCTCCGCTGTCAGCAACCAGCGTTAAGTTTTCGAGATTAAGATTAGTCATTGTATATGACTGCAAACGCGACAAAACAGTATCAGAACCCGCACCCGCATTTTCAGCAATAGAATCTGCAGTGTCATCAATATAATAACTATCATTGCCTGGGCCACCCGCTAAGTTATCGCTACCCACACCGCCTTCCAAGGTGTCATTTCCGGATGCACCCGCTAATGTATCGTTACCTTCACTACCTTTTAACCAGTTGTCACCCGAATTGCCGGTTAACACATCGTCATAATGACTGCCAATTAAATTTTCAAAACCGGTAATCGTATCAGTTCCCGAGCCCACCGTAGGTTGAGGATTAAAAATTCCCATGTCAATCGTGACACCGCTAGTAGCACCAAATTGATAAGAAAGCGTGTCGATGCCATCACCACCATCTAATGTATTATCGCCACTGTTAGCGTAAATAATGTTGTTAAGACCATTACCAATACCATAACTCGCGATGCCGGTGAGTTGTAAGTTTTCAACATCATTAACCCCCGTTCCGGTTAATGTAAAATTAGCCGAGGTGATGATTGTGTCCGTACCCGCTGATGAATTTTCCATCACTTTGTCGCCGACATCATCCACAAAGTACACGTCATCACCCATGCCACCTATTAAGGTATCTGCACCAGCTTGTCCATCGAGAACATTGGGCATATCGTTACCTATCATAGTGTTTGCCACAGCATTGCCTATACCCACGACTGCATCTGACAGCAGCGTTAAATTTTCCAGCCCTACTGCTAACGCATAATCGACACGGCTTATGACCGTATCATTATCGGTTATACCAGCATCAATGATGACATCACCCGCTGTAACAACATAGGTATCGTTACCCGCTCCACCAGTTAGCGTATCAATCCCTGTCCCACCATCAAGCTGACTACCGCTAGCAATACCCGTTAAACTGTCGTTATAATTTGAACCGATAATATTTTCGATAGCTTTTAACACATCAGAACCCGCACCACCTGAGGCGGTACCGTTGACAAGATCGACCGTAACAGCCGCCGGTGCATTCGCATAGGAAACGGTATCAGTTCCTAACATACCATCTAAGTAATCGTTATAATTTGTGCTAATCAGCGCGTTGCCACTCAATAAGTCGTCATTGCTTGTATCAGACGTACCATCACCAATAATGAGCTGACTACTATCTGCAAAAATAAAATTGCTCGTGGAAATTTTGTTTTGCGTAAAGCCCTTTAGGGTAATCGTCTTAGTAACTGGTGTTGGTGTTACACCTGGCGGATTATTGGTAGCCGTGATAACGAGATCAACACCAGTAATAGATAAAAGAAGACTTGCCGCGCCAATGCTAGAGTCATCGAAATAAAACGTGTCGCTTGTGGAAAAGTTTCCTGAACTCATCAGGGTGTCAACATTAGCTAAAGCAGAATAGGTATAAGAGGCCATAAATTTTCTTAAAAAGTTAGTTAATCGGCAGTTGATAAACAGCAAACTTCCACATCATTAAAACAAAGGCTTGAGGCAATAAACTTTAAACGTTAGCTGTTCGTGCGTAATTCTATCATAGACTTATGAATTGTAATTGTTTAGCCCCCCCCCCTATTTATTTGTAAAGCTTGTCCATCCATTACCCGCTCACTGCCGAGCACTGGCTCTCATCGTTATACATGAGTTCTTTCAAACCCTTATTCCGGTATGGATTACCGGAATGACGTGCATAAAAATATTTGTGTATAACAATGAAGCTCTGGCTTGGAACGAACCGCCCATTTTTATAGAGGCCTAAACGATTACGATGAATTTTCTCGGCCTAGCTGGTAATAATAAACCTTACCGCATCGAGTTTTAATTGCGCCGCTTCGATGTTTTCATGCGCCAATAAGGTAAAGTCCTTCAGTTGCTCAATCTCTTCGGGCTTGATGGTCGGATTTACTTTTTTCAAACGGTTTAAGCGTTTTATTTCCGCCGTTAAGCTGGTCAACATATCGGCAGTAGCGGTTTCAATCAGTTGCTGCATCGTGGCACGCGCAGTTTGTTCAGCCATTGACAATAAACGGTTCAAAACGGCACGTTGATGATTTAGGAAAGTAACAATCTGATGTTTATCAAAATTAATATTCACATCAGGTAACTCTTGGTGTGTAAATTTAGCTGTTAAATCCTGTTGATGCTGGTCAATCAAAACACGAATGGGCGTGGGAGGCAAAAAGCGACCAATTTGCAATTCCGCTGGTGCGCTGCATTCAACAATGAATAGACATTCCAATAAATATTGCCCAGCTTTTAGCTCCCGATGTTTGATTACACTCATGACCGCATTACCGGTTTCACTGGATAAAATTAAGTCCATTGCAGCCATAACCATAGGGTGTTCAGCTGACATAAATTGCATATCTTCACGCGCCAACGCACAGCCGCGATCCACCGTAAACGTTACACCATCTTCAGTCAATCCTGGAAAATGCGCTACGCGCAGGTGGTCACCAGGCCGAACAATAAAACAGTCCGCTGAATGAAATTCGGTGTCTACACCATAGCATTCAAAAACGTCTTCCATATATGGCCATAAATCGCCTGCTTGCTCATAGGCTTTTAATTGGGTGATTAACTCATCAGCAGGTTCTTTCCGGTAGGAATTTAATTCCAACAACTGATCACGACCATTGTGTAGTTGTATTTCAATTTCTGTCCCTAAAGCTTGTGTTTTGGCAATAAATTCATCAATTATCACCGAATGGGTTTCGGTCAATACGGTATCCAGTTCATTTTTCAAGCAATCCGCCACGGGTTGAGCTGCGGAGCAATTGCTACGAAAGGCATTCATGCCTTCATCATACCAACGGTACAAAACGGCTTGCTCCGTTCCTTGCACATAAGGGATGTGAATTTGGATGACTTGTTTTTGTCCTATGCGATCCAAGCGACCAATGCGCTGCTGGAGTAAATCCGGATTTTTTGGTAAATCCCAAAGAATCAAATGATGAACAAATTGAAAATTACGGCCTTCACTGCCAATTTCTGAACAAATCAATAACTTGGCGGTGCTGTCTTGGTCGGCAAAATAAGCGGCTGCCCGGTCGCGTTCGATAATCGTCATGCCTTCATGAAATATCGCGGCGGCAATACCGGCACGATTTTTAAGCGTGTATTCCAAATCGATCGCCGTTTGTGCGTACTTGGTTATGAGTAAGGCCTTTTGTCCAGCTAATTGCTTTATTTTTTCGAGCAACCAAACATAACGTGGGTCTTGCTGCATATCCTCATTATTAATCGCTCCTGTTAACGCATAGCCATAACGTTCACGCTCTGGAAACCCCTGCACCGTTTGCCGAGAATTTCTAAATAAAATCCGTCCCGTCCCGTGATGATCAAGCAAAACTTTAATCAAGGCGGTACGCGCAGGGCTGGCGCTGTCGGCATCATTGACTTGACTCAGTAAACCACTGACGTTGTCTTCTTTCAGTAAAGAGGACAGTAATTCACACGCCTCTTGAGTCAAAGGCTGATCGCTTAATAACAATTTTGCGATTTGGGCGACGGGTTCAAATTGACGCTCTTCTTCCAAAAAGGCGGCAAAGCTGTAAAAACGATCCGGATCAAGCAATCTTAACCGTGCAAAATGGCTTTCTTTCCCTAACTGCTCTGGCGTGGCGGTGAGCAAAATTAAGCTAGGACTACGCAAAGCCAATTGCTCAACAAATAAATAATCACTGCTAGCGGCTTGTTCGCTCCATTCCAGATGGTGCGCCTCATCGACAATCACCATATCCCAACCTGCCGTAATCGCTTGCTGTTGACGGCTCGGATAGTGTGCAAAAAAACTTTGGCTGCATAACACCAATTGCTCCGTAAGAAACGGATTACCATCACGCACGATAGGGTCTTCGTCATCGAAACCATCTGCGCCCAACTCATCTAAACAACGGGCTTCATCAAAGAGGCTAAAGCGTAAATTAAACCGTCTGAGCATTTCTACTAACCACTGATGCAGTAAACTTTCTGGCACAATGATTAATACTCGATTACTCAGACCATTAATAAGTCGATGATGCAAAATTAGGCCGGCTTCAATAGTTTTACCTAAGCCGACCTCATCCGCCAGCATAATGCGCGGCGCAATCCGACTAGCGGCTTCATGAGCGATGTATAATTGATGTGGAATTAACGAGGTACGTGTTCCTAACAGTCCTTTAATTGGCGATTGCTGATGGTGTCGCAAGCGCTGCCACGTTTGAAAGCGCAGGGTGAACCAAGCACTCGGATCGCAAGCACCCATAAATAGGCGATCTTGTGGTTTATTAAATTGAATATGATGATTGAGTTCGACTTCTTCTAGGCTAATCTCAAATCCATCGCTGTTTTTGCCGAGGTACGTCATGAGACCGGCTTTTTCAATAACGTCAGTGACGGTCAATTTTTCTTCATCAATGGATTCGATAACATCACCCACCGCAAATGTCACGCGCGTCAAGGGAGCATTGTCACGCGCATAAATACGCCGCTCGTCGGCAGCGAGATAAAGTACCGTCACTCGGTTAAAACTGACGTCGAGAATCAGTCCTAAGCCTAATTCAGATTCTGTGTTGCTAATCCAGCGTTGTCCAGGTATGAAAGCGTCCATTAATTAATACAGGTTTGGGGTTAAATAAAATGCCGTAAGGCTGTTATTAGCGCGTATAAATTCGTCTGCTTAATCATAAGCAAACATCAATTTTTTATGCCTGTGCCTCGATGCAAGAGAAACAAGCTAAACAAAATCATGACGACGATAAAACTCCCCGTCATCATAAAAGCCAGTTGAATATCTACATCAGTGACACCGATTAAGCCATATCGAAACGCATTCACCATATATAAAATCGGGTTACCCATTGAAATGGTTTGCCAAATACTGGGTAACATCGATACAGAATAGAACACGCCACCCAAATAACTCAAGGGGGTCAATACAAAATTGGGAATAATAGAAATCGCATCAAAGCTTTCTGCCAATACCGCATTGATAAAGCCCGCCAGCGAAAATAAGGTTGCTGTCAAAGCGGCAATACTGAGCGTAATTAGCATATGCTGTACAGCAATTGGTGCAAACAAGGTTGAAATACCCGCAACGACAACGCCAACCAATAAGCCGCGCATAATGCCACCACTGATATAGCCAGCTAAAATCACCCAATTAGGAACGGGGGCAACCAGTAATTCCTCAATATTGTGTTGAAATTTGGTGGAATAAAATGACGAGACCACATTGGCATAGGAGTGACTGATGACGGACATCAAAATTATTCCGGGTACAATATAATCCATATAGCTTGCGCCATTGATTGTACCGATACGATCACCAATCAATTGGCCAAAAATCAGAAAATATAAGGCTGTTGTAATCGCGGGCGGCAATAAGGTTTGTGGCCAGATGCGTACAAAACGGTAAATTTCTTTGACCAGTATGGTTTTAAATGGAATATAAAAATTCATTGCACAAGCCCTGCGGTTTTTGCGTCCACCAAATCCATGAACAATTGCTCCAGTCGATTCGTTTTATTTTTTAGGCTGGTTACCGTGATGTTTTGCTCAGACAGCTGACGGAATAATTCGTTTAATCCTATTTCTTTAGACACCGCCACATCGAGGGTTTTCTCGGTCAATAATTCCACGGTAAAGCCATCAAGTTCGGGGGGCGTATTCAGAGAATGAGCTAAATCGAGTACAAAATGGTCAATATGCAATCTGGCGAGTAAGTCCGCCATACTGGAATTTTCTACAATCATCCCTTGATCAATAATAGCGATATTGCGGCATAAACTCTCAGCTTCTTCCAGATAATGCGTTGTCAAAATAATGGTTGTGCCTTGTTCGTTGACTTCCTGCATCATTTTCCACATCGAACGGCGAATTTCGATATCCACACCGGCGGTTGGCTCGTCAAGAATCAGCAATTTAGGGGCATGAATCATCGCGCGTGCAATCATCACCCGACGCTTCATACCTCCCGATAAGCGTCGTGAGATGGTATCGCGTTTAGTCCACAAATCCATTTGTTTAAGGCAGTGTTCGGTTCGTTGCAGTGCCAATTTACGCGGTACGCCATAAAAGCCGGCTTGATTCAGCAAAATATTTTTTACCGTATCAAACTGATTAAAATTCACTTCCTGCGGCACCAAGCCAATGCAACTTTTAGCCCTAGCGCGATCATGCCTTAAATCATGCCCAAAAATACTCACTGAGCCACTGGATTCATTGACTAAGGAACTGATAATACCGATAGCAGTTGACTTGCCAGCACCATTTGGGCCTAGCAAGGCAAAGAAGTCCCCCGCTTCAACATCAAGGTCAATGCCCTTTAGCGCTTCAAAACCATTGTTGTAAGTTTTGCGGAGCTGACGGATAGATAATGCTTTCATAATAAAACTAACACTTAACGGAAACCTGCAAATAAGTTAAATTAAACGGACTCGCTAATGCTACCAAGCCGAGCGGCTATTTAAAATGCGGTGATTTTAGCAGAAATCAACGTTTAACCAGAAAATAACACGTATCGTAGACAAAATGGGACAACCCGTGCAGAAAAAAACACCTGAGATAGTCGCCGCTGTTGACCTAGGGTCAAACAGTTTTCACATGATAGTTTGTAGCCTGCATGATGGGAAAT
Source organism: uncultured Methylococcaceae bacterium (assembly GCA_903945375.1). GTDB lineage: Bacteria > Pseudomonadota > Gammaproteobacteria > Methylococcales > Methylomonadaceae > Methylovulum. The sequence goes on from CAJAVP010000123.1 coordinate 91,456, forward strand.
TAAAAACCGTTGACCGCCTAAAAGAAATGGTCAGATTGGCATCTGGACTGGATAAAAACAATTATTTAAATCAAGCAACGCAAACTCGCGCCTTGGCCTGCTTAGAACGATTCGGACAGCGCATTCGTACCATTCCTCAAGATAGTGTACGTGTAGTGGGAACTAACACACTACGCACTGCTAAAAATGCCGATGAATTTCTCATTAAAGCGGAGAAAGCCTTATTTCACCCCATCCATATTATCTCTGGCATTGAAGAAGCACGTTTAATCTATCAAGGCGTTGCGTTTAGCTTAAGTAGTCAAGCGAATCTACGTCTAGTCATGGATATTGGCGGCGGTAGTACCGAATACATCATTGGCAGCGGCGATACGCCTCGTGAAAAAGAAAGCCTGCACATGGGCTGTGTTTCGGTCAGTAACTTATTTTTTAAAGAGGGTCGTATTAGCAAAGAGGCATTTAATCAAGCCACCTTATTTGCTGAACAACAACTTGAACCCTTTGAACAAAAATTTCAGCGCCATAACTGGGATGAAGCCATTGGCGCATCCGGCAGTCTACGTGCCATTGATAAAGTGCTGCAAATCAAAAACTGGAGTAATAACGGCATCACTAAAGACGGTTTGGAACAATTGGTTGCCCATCTTATCCAGTGCAAGCACATCAATGAACTCAATTTCCCTGATTTTGACCCAGAGCGTTTACCGGTCTTTCCAGGCGGTGTCGCGATTGCCTATGCCACGTTCAAAGCCCTTAAAATCGACCAAATGACGGTCTCTGATGGCGCATTGCGCGAAGGTTTGTTGCAAGACTTATTGGGACGTTTTTACAATCAAGACACGCGTTCGGCAACTGCACAATTATTAGCTAAACGCCACCACATCGATCAAGCCCATGCAGAACGTGTTAAACAAACCGTTTTGTATATCTTAGAACATTCTCTGAGCGAACATCCTTGGGCGATTGATGAAAATTGCTGTCAATTTTTATGCTGGGCGGCAGATTTGCATGAAATTGGGCATGATATTGCCCATAGCCAATACCAAAAACACGGCGCATACATCATTGAAAACGGCGACTTAGCGGGATTTTCCAGACAGGATCAAATGATTTTAGCCGCGATTATTCGCTCACACCGACGCAAGTTTTCTTTATCTCGCTTTGAAAATCTGCCCGCCCATTGGCAAAGCTATGCCCCATATTTGGCGATTGTTCTGCGTTTAGCGGTTTTATTACGTCGTAATCGCCATGATGAAGATTTGCCTGAATTTAGCGTTACGCTTAATAAAACCAAAATTGATATACAATTTCCAGTGCTTTGTTTAGCCCAAGCACCGTTGACACGTGCCGATTTACAACAAGAAGCCGAATATCTAAAGTCAGCAGGTTTCACGCTCACATTCGCGTAAGCGGTATGTTTAAACACCTCTTGCGTTTACCCCTATATGGCTTAGCGGTCATTGCTCTCGTCTGCGTTTTAGTTATTTTCTTTGGCATTGGCGATACCCCCGCTGTTGCCTTAGGGTGGCGATTGAATGCAGCAGACATCATCCGCGCTAAACAAATTTTGCATGAAGGCAGTAAGACACGACCAGAAGAAATCGGTACTATTGAACTCAGTCGGCAAGATCTTAATCTTGCCGCCAATTATTTACTGAATCGTTATAGCAAAAGTGCCGTAGAAATTTCCCTGAAAAAAAACCAGCTAAAATTTACCGCTACAGCCACGTTGCCAGAAAATCGCATTGGTAAATACTTGAACATCACTTTGGCCTTGGGTAACGTGGCAGGTAATCCATTACCCAGGCTCACCAAATTTAAAGCCGGAAAGCTGTTACTCCCATCTTATGCGGCAGCCGCAGTGCTAGATTATTTCATCCGTCATTCGGTCTTAAATAATTATTTTCTATTAGCCACTAAACCCATTAAAGCTGTCACTATTGAGCCAGACAAAATCACCATCACTTATTTTTCTGACCTTGATATTTTTGTCAAAGCTAGGAATTTATTGGCGGGTAGCAATGAAGCGATCTTAAGTGTTTATAGGCAGCAAATTGTAGAAACCGTTAGTCAGCACGACCCAAACTGGCGTTTATCGTTAGCGGAATTACTCAAGCCCGTGTTCGCTCTAGCTTATCAACGTTCTACCACCGCAAATGCTATTGAGGAAAATCGTATGGCGATTATTGCGGTCAATGATTACGTTAACAAAGATGCTAAAAAAATATTGACACTACCTGCCACACAAAGCAGAGCGCAATATTATTCGGTGTTTTTATACAAACGTGGCGATCTCGCGCAACATTTCATTGGCTCGGCGGCTATTGCTGCTTCTGTCAGCGGTCAAGTATCCACCGCAATGGGGGAGGAAAAAGAATTACGTGATGCTGAACGAGGGAGTGGATTTAGCTTTATTGATTTAGCTGCCGACAAAGCCGGCACACATTTTGGAGAAATAGCGACCTCATCCGCCGAACAGGCTAGAAAGCTCCAAAAAAACATGATGGCGATCAAAAATTACAGTGATTTTATGCCCGATCCTACCGACTTACCGGAGCATATGAACGAGGTTGAGTTCAAAGACCGTTTCGGATCGACCAGTAGTTTGCCTTATCAACAACTCTTGCAACAAATTGATGACCGTATCGCAATTACGCCGATTTACCAGCAAGAATAGGCAGTAATTTTTGGGTGGGGTCTGAATAATCACCCTGTTTTTATATAAAGTAGGCACCGTAAAATCATATCGTTAGGCTACATCAATTTTATGTGGCACGCTGAAAGCAATAGTTCGGAGGGTATTTTTGCGAGTTACCTAGAGTAAATAGGGATTTAAGCGGTTGCCCCCGAAGAGACCACTGTCTGAGCGAACGACTTATAAGTCAACTGTAGGTGAATGGACTAAGGATTACAAATTCTAATAATTAGAGAGACATAAAATCCCCTAATCCTTCTTTCATTACTTAGAAAGACGAATTAGGGGGGGAAATAGGATGTTTAGTGCATTGACAACCCTATATTAAAAAATAATCCAGCTCTTTACCTTCGCTCAATTGATCAAGTAACCATTGAGGTTTACGTCCGTGTCCTGGCCAAGTCTGTTTAGGATTTTGGGGATTACGGTATTTTGGTGCAGAGCGTTCAGGCTTTCCTTTTGCACCTATTTTTTTCTCTGATAATAACTCATCCAAGCTGAAACCCGTTTCAGCCGCCAGAGAGGTAATTTTATTAAGAAATTCTATCTTATTGGTTTCTTTTCTAATATCAATGGCCTTACTGATATTAGATTGAAGATTAAGAAGCTCTTTTAAAGACAAGCTTGTGAGTTGTTCAACAGCTATATTGGCTAAATTATCCATTTATGATAACTCCAGATAAAAAATAATAAAAAACGATATTAATACATTACTGTAAAAATTCCACACACTACTATCTCGATATTTTAGACTGCTAATTTAAAGCGCGACACAGTTAAAGGTGAAGCCTCGTTGAGTGTCCCGTGTTAAATGTGAATTAAGAGCTAAACACGCAAATAAGTTCCAAAAGAACAGAGCCGCCGCAAGTTCATCCAAAGATATGCACCATTAAACCATTATACAGCTTGTTCTTCCTGAACAAGGATCAACAGCGGTGCAAAACATCCGCCACCTTATTCATGCGTTGAATAAAAACCACATAACTGAGCAACTTCGGAAACCACGGCCGTTTATGCACCAACGTCCATTTAAGTTGGTAGCTTTAGACTTACATCGTATCAACATCTCGATCAAAACTAGCCATACTTTGAAATATTAGGATTAGAATAAATTACAAAGTCCTACTTTAATGAATATCACATCAAGTAATATTTAAATTATACATAGCATTTCAATAATATAAAAGCCCAATATAAACTCAATAGCCATAAATAACTTTTTTGTCCCCTATTTAAAACTATTGTCTGATAATTAAATTATTTTTATCGTACGCTATTACATTGAGCGACTAACTGAGCACGGTTCAGGTTAGGTGACTTTTGAATGGTGACAATACCATAAAGCGAATACCTCTAAGATTTACGTCAGGGCTTGATTTTACAGGAATCCTGTCTTAACTGAGCAGCCTAATAATCACAGATATAAAAATGCACAAAGAAAAAACAGCGACTTATTCAAATAGAGCATTTAGATCACTTAATAGCCTATGATGCACCCATATTTCAAACCACGAGTTAAGATAGAAAAGACTTGTCAGAAAGTAAGAAAATATGGTAAGCGTACGCAAAAATAAGACAATAGAATTTAGGTAGTCCCTGCAAATTAATGCAGATTTTAACGTGCTGAAATTTTTGGCATAGTGTGCTGATAAAAACTACACGGATAGCTCATGACTCTGAAAATAGCCAAACGCGATAACACACTCAATATTTTTTGCCCTAGAATCACTTGCTTCTGCTTCCAAGAACAGAACAACATGATAACGAAGGAGGGTGTCTACGCGACCTAAGTGGACTGCCCCCGACAGATGCTTTGCTATAAGAAAGGCAATCACCGTTTTTCTCAAACGGGTTACAATGATTTGCTTGGCAAACATGGCTGCTTCAAAGAATATGAGCCGATGTGCTGGATAAAGAATCCAGAACCTATAAACTCTATTAAACGCATTCCAAAATTGATTTTTCTAATTTCATGCGTAATGCTTTATTATTGAGCGATACATAAAAGCTCTATATGCGTTTTGAGGTCTTTTTATTTTTAATAAATATAACGCGGCAATCCCCTTGTACCCCAGCGGGTATGCCGGAATCACAGGTATTTTGGACGTCGTCAAACTTATAACAGCTTGCCGTATATTTTTAGTAAAAAGCCCCTAAAACGCATATAGAGCCTACATAAATCATCTTTTTAATGAGTTTAATCATCCCCATGAGTGCCCAATCCGATCGCCGTTTCTCACTAATTTTTTTATTTGCTAGCACCTTATTCGTCAGTGCATTACTGATGTTTATTTTACAACCGTTGTTTGGCAAGATTTTATTACCCTTATTAGGTGGCTCTCCAGCAGTTTGGAATACGTGCATGGTTTTTTACCAAAGCTTATTATTTTTAGGTTATTGGTATGCCCATAGCCTTACACAAGGCTTAGCGCAGCGTTGGCAAATTCCATTACACCTTAGCATTATCGTACTCAGTTTTTTTGCTTTGCCTTTAGCCTTGCCAGAACAAACAACACCTCCTACGGATAGCAATCCGAGTTTATGGTTATTAGGAATGCTATCTCTTTCGATTGGTTTACCCTTTTTTGTGTTATCAACCACATCACCATTATTGCAAAAATGGTTTGCTCAAATGGGTCATGCGACCAGCCACGACCCCTATTATCTTTATGCCACCAGTAATACAGGCAGCTTGATTGCCTTATTAAGCTATCCTTTCATTTTAGAACCCACACTGGGCTTGGCCTTACAAAAGACCTATTGGAGTATCGGTTACGGTATACTCTGTGTGTTAATAGGTGTCTGCGCGTGGATGCTCTCAAAAAACCAACCCATTGATTATATAGAACAACAAAATAAAACACAGGTTGAAATACCCAGTGTTTATACACAACTCCATTGGCTCTTTCTGGCTTTTGTGCCCTCTAGCTTATTATTGGGTCTAACAAATTTTATTAGCACCGATATTGCCTCGGTGCCCTTGTTGTGGATTATTCCACTGACTGTTTATTTATTGTCATTCATTATCGTATTCTCTAAATGGAATTTACGACTGCATCCTCTCTTTATCCGTTTGCAAGCGTTTTTTCTCGTACCATTTATGATTTACGCCTTTATTAACCCAGCTGATTTACCTTACTGGGTTTACTTGATTTTGCATGTTATTGCTTTTTTCTTCGCAATTATGGTTTGTCATGGTGAGTTGGCAAAAAAACGCCCGCACACGCAGTATTTAACCCGTTTCTATTTAATCATGTCGTTTGCTGGGATGTTGGGCGGCATGTTTAACACATTTCTCGCGCCCTTTATTTTTAATGGTATCTACGAGTACCCGTTGATGATTATTGCCGCCTTATTACTTCGTCCAAGCCCCTCTTTTACCTCACAAAAACACAGCCTACTGCTGTTAATCCCTTCCGCTGCACTCCTATTAATAGCGTTACTGCTCTATATTAGCGTCGATAATTTACTGGATTATTTCGATACCATACTGCTTGGTTTGATGGCAGTAGCCGTAATCAATTTTGCCTTAAGATCAAAGCCTGCCGCGTACGCGAGTTTTGCCGGGGTTATTATTTTCCTAGCACTATCCGTACACAGCCTGTCATCGCACACACTTTATCAAGAGCGTACTTTTTTTGGAGTCTTAGCCGTACGCGAAAGTATTTTAAATAATGAGCAGAATCAGCCTGAAAGCTATCATGAATTATTTCATGGCACGACCAAACACGGCGCTCAGCGTCTAAGTGCCTCATTGAGCACAACGCCATTGACGTATTACAGCCAACCCGGGCCTATGGGTCAGTTATTTTCAGAATTTGCTCAGTATAATCAAGATTGGACGATAGGGGTCGTGGGTTTAGGTGCGGGGGCACTGGCCTGTTACAGTCAACCTAAGCAACATTGGCACTTTTATGAAATAGACCCTCTAGTCGTTGATATCGCCAATAATCCTAGTTATTTCAGTTACATGAGCCAATGTGCTCAGCACTCAAACATGACTATTGCCGACGCTCGTTTATCTTTGACAAAAGAGCCTGACCATAGCTTTGATTTATTACTCATGGATGCTTTTAGCTCAGATGCAGTACCCACGCATTTATTGACTGAAGAAGCCATCAAACTGTATTTCAGCAAACTTAAAGCGCATGGCATTTTAGCTTTCCACATTACCAATCGGCATCTGGCATTAAAAAAAGTCCTGTCAATTCATGCTGAACATCTGCATTTAGCCGCATTAATCCAAGAGTTTGTCCCTGAACAAGAAAGACCACTCGTTGTTGCAACCGACTGGGTAGTTATGGCTAACCAACCAGAAACATTAGAGCTTTTAAAAAACAGCCGGTTAGGTAACTGGCAAAAAATGCCCCTGTATTTTGATATGAAACCTTGGACGGATGATTTCACTAATATTGTCAGCCTTTGGAAATAATAGTGCTGTCATTATGCGACTCAGCTAACCAGTTAACATCCGAAGTGAGTGTTGGCTGAGTCGGAGTTGTTTTAGATTCTTCATCGTTAAATCATCACTACGATTTGATTGATGGCAATCATCTGAAACGGTGTCTTTATCAATCTTCTCGTATCTTTAGACTGATTTTAAAAATCACTGAATTTTCAATGGCTATCATAAGGATTAATCTCTATAATGAACCGAGAATCAGATTTTACGTATCACCCGTAGTCGCTATTTGCACTGCATTCTAACTTCATATACCCGCACTCGGGTATATCTCACACCGGCGCAGTCCGGTCAACCCATACCCCCTCAATTTAGGATATGTCATTTGAAAAGAATTTTTGTAGGAAACTTACCCAGTGATGCCACCGAGACCTCTGTCAATGAGCTATTTTCTGAATACGGCAAAGTCCGTTCAATCGAAATAGTTGTTGATCTTTTTAGCGGAAAATGTCGAGGTTTCGGATTTATTGCGATGGAAGGTCATGAGGCGAGAGCCGCTATTGCTGGCTTAGATGGTAATCTCTATTGCGGCAAACCATTAAAAGTTAAATTTGAAGAACCTTCTTCAGGCAAACATGGCAGACGCCATTGAGTTTAAACACCGTCGAGTTATCTTAATTTCTCTTAATTAGCAAAGACGAATCACCCATCTCCTGATTTAAAATCGGAGATGGGGGTCTTTTAAAAATCGTTATTTTAGCGGCCGTCCTTTTCCGTCTGTATTAATATGTCCAGCAAAAATTAAAGCGCCTTCAATAACGCCCCAAAGCGCACCATAACCAACGGTTAAAGCAGTTACTGCAATTTGTGCCAAACCCAATTTATAGTAACCCAAATAAAACCTATGCACTCCGACAAAACCAAATAATAACGCCAACACAGCAGCAATATATTTATATTTGACCGCTTTAGGCTTTTCTAAGTAAGCACCAACCAGATCAATTTGCTTTGCATCTAAACCCTCTTGCTCAAACTTAACATCATCACCGGGCTCTGGGGGAACTTGTGCTACCCAATCATTCAGATGAAATGCCAAATAGCGTTCTTCGTATTTAATCACCCCAGTTTGCGTATCTGGATCAAAACTTTCAATGTGTCCTATCATTTGCTCTCTACCTTTTTATAGAATGTTATTATTAGCAAGGTAATATCGATTAATTTTTACTTAATATCTTAATTTGGTAGTCGCACAGCAAGAATATCGCAAGGTGCGTGGTGTAATACGGCATTAGCCGTAGATCCCAATAACAAAGCCAAGCCATGTCGACCATGCGAACCAATGACGATTAAATCAACTTGATTTTGTCTTGCAACTTTAATAATTTCTATTTTTGGACTACCGATTTCCAACCAACGACTGTCTTCATTAACGTCAAATCTATCTGCTAAAACAGCCAAACGATTCTTAGCGCTCGCCATCAATTCGGCCGTTAAATCTAAATTATAGGGTATATCCATACCATAACCGGCATCAACAATGGGTAAACTATCGACGACATGCACAATGCTTAATCGAGCTTGGCATTTGTCCGCTAAATCTTTTGCTCTTTCCGCCACAACAACATCTTGTTCAAAAAAATCTACCGCCAATAAAATATGTTTATAGCTTTCCATAAAATCTCCTATGATTAATTTTAGGGCATTATAATCTTAAACAGATGAATGTGGAGTTAAAAAAACACGTTTCTAAGCACCTAAACAGCACACCAAATCAATATCATTAGCTCAGTTTGTAACCGATTAACCTGTTAAAAAGCGTGCAAAACTTTCCAAGATCCTGGGGAAAGAGCGTTGAAAAGTTTTCCCGGGTACGTTGATGGGCTCGTTTCGGTTAATGTTGATAAAATGCTTGCTGATGGGGTTTCTCCTTTTCCGTTATGGATAATCTTACGCTATTTTATTTCAATAAATCGTGGAGCGCTGAAAGACCGACATACTCCTAGGGATGAATTACATGAGCGGTAAGGATTTATTGACACCAATATTTTTGTTTACGCCAAGTTAATTAATGCTCAAGAACAAGCAAAATACCAACAGGCGAAAGCCTTTTTTCAATCCCAACAACTGAGTGTGGTTATTAGCGCCCAAGTGCTAAATGAATTCGCGAATGTCCTAATCAAGCACCGTGTTGCTGATATTGATATTCAGCTTGTCATTGATGCCATTGCAGAAAATAGTCTGGTTGCGCCTGTTTCCTTCCATACTGTTCAAGACGCGCTGAGAATTAAAAGCCGCTGGCAATTTTCCTATCGGGATAGTTTGATTATCGCTTCTGCATTAGAAAATGGTTGTACGATTTTATTCACCGAAGATTTACAGCATAATCAAGTGATTGATGGCTAGGTAAAAAATCCATTTTTCTAGGTTTGGTTATTCCCTAAAATCATCATTCCAGCACTTGACAATACCCAATACATTAGCAAGTTCAAGATAGGAGTTATTGCATGAACTTAATTGCCGCCGACGACCATTCGGAAATTCGCCTGAAAAAATCATTGGAAGCGGCGTTGGGCATCCAATACATCACCAAGCTGTCGGAAGATGTTTTGTATATCAAGGCCGAAGAGCGCAAGGGCTTTGTGCAAATTCCTGATGAAGATTTGGGGTTTAAGGAGAAGCGCATACGCGATATTGAGTTGGATGTGGAAAAGCTTTATGCAATCCCCGAATGACTATCAGCAAAAGTTTTTCAATTTTCAGGAGTTGTTGGAGTTTGCCTATATTTTTCAATGTGAAGGCGTTGCTGCGGGTTCGATTCAGGATATTCTGAGTGCGTGTTTCAAAAGTATCAAAAATAGCTATGAGTTAGAATAGTGAATATTTAGCCCATGAGCAGAAAGACGCGTAAATCAAAAGTTAAACGTTACCCGACCGACCTGAACGATAAAAAATGGGACATCATTAACCC
>CAJAVP010000124.1 GCA_903945375.1 uncultured Methylococcaceae bacterium
GGGTTAATGATGTCCCATTTTTTATCGTTCAGGTCGGTCGGGTAACGTTTAACTTTTGATTTACGCGTCTTTCTGCTCATGGGCTAAATATTCACTATTCTAACTCATAGCTATTTTTGATACTTTTGAAACACGCACTAACTAACTGAACGTCAGCGCATGCCTTCTTAGTTGACATTAGAATAAGTGGTCAGCTCTGTCGGCTTAATTGATCAATTTTAGTTATCACGGTTTTGTTGCAACTGAATAAACGACATTTGTCTTAATCGACTTAACCTGCTCCCGATGAAGACAGGATAAATTGGCATTACGGACTCGTTCAAACATTTCGGCATCTAGTTGGGCTAAAGTACCTCTGTAACCACTACCCATAGCAATAGACCACCAGTCATCGGGTGAACTCAAAGCGTGAATACCACTTTCTGCCAAAATTTCATCAGTATGTATATCGATATTCGCTTCAGCGAAGAGATCACGCAGCCCTGATGGTTTTGAAATGCGATCCCATGGATTAAAGCTTCGCTGAAGATCTGGGCGTACGTTGCCGATGGCATTCCAGAAAGCACTATTAGCCGGCTCAAAAAGATCAGGTCCCCACGTGGTGATCGCCAATCGACCACCGGGTTTAACCATGCGCCATAGTTCTTTAAGGGCGGCTGCCATATCCGGTACGAAGAAGATGCCAAACACGCAAACCACAGCATCGAAACTGCCATCTGGATACCCCAAGTCAAGCATGTCCGCTACGCGAAATTCTATGTTGTCGAGTTTTTTGACTTCGGCCTTGGCTTTCGCCAACGCAATCAAACGTTCCGCAAGATCGGCGGCTATGACTTTGCCCTTCGGCCCAACTTGTTCGGCTGCCGGCAGTGCAGAGCCGCCACTGCCTGAACAAACGTCCAAAACTGATTCCCCTGGACGTAAAGCCATCCGTTCGATGGTTTGTCGGCCAAAGCAATGCCAGAAAGAACTCACGGGGTGGTCGAAATAATCGGCCGCCGTGTTGTAAGTTGCCGCCGCTTTAGTTTTGGCCATTTCATGCTCGTTCATTAAATTCACCCGGAATCGCTCAGTGTCTTATTTAGACGTTTTTTTATTGCACAGTAAATAGGTGCTTTCTGAAGAAAAATGCCACATTCACCAGTGCAATCATCACTGGCACTTCTATTAGCGGCCCGATGACTGCGGCAAACGCTGCGCCGCTATTGATGCCAAAAACGGCAACGGCCACGGCAATCGCCAACTCAAAGTTATTGCTGGCGGCTGTGAAAGCCAACGTGGTGGTCTTGCCGTAATCCGCGCCGATAGCCTTACCCATCGCAAAGCTGACTAAAAACATCACCACAAAATAGATCAACAGTGGTATGGCAATCCGTACAACGTCCAACGGTAATTGCACAATCAAATCGCCTTTCAGGGAAAACATCACGACGATGGTGAACAATAGTGCAATGAGCGTCAGCGGACTGATTTTGGGTACGAAACGTTGGTGATACCAATCTTTGCCTTTGGCCTTGACGAGCACCAAACGGGTGGTAAAGCCGGCAATGAAGGGAATACCTAGATAAATGAAGACGGTGTTGGCAATTTCACCAATGGTGATGGCGACCAGGCTACCCTGTAAACCGAATAACGGTGGCAGTACGGTAATGAACAACCAGGCATAGACACTAAAAAATAACACTTGGAAGACACTGTTAAAGGCCACCAAGGCGGCACAGTATTCGTTGTCACCCCGTGCCAGTTCGTTCCAGACAATCACCATGGCAATACAGCGGGCTAGACCGATCATGATCAGCCCTGTCATATATTCGGGATAGTCGCGGAGAAACACGATGGCCAACACAAACATGAGTGTCGGACCAATAATCCAGTTTTGGATCAGTGACATGGCCAATACCCGCCAATTACGGAATGCATCGCCTAATTCTTCGTAATGGACTTTGGCTAAGGGTGGATACATCATCAGAATCAAACCGATGGCAATCGGAATATTGGTAGTGCCCACTGATACGGCGGAATTGATGCTGTTAACCTCGGTAGGAAAGGCATAGCCAATACCCACGCCAATGGCCATGGCCGTAAATATCCAGAGAGTTAGGAATCGGTCGAGAAACGATAAGCGGGCATTGGGACAATTAGGTGGGTTCATCATGGACTCCAGGTAAAGTGGTTTGCGCTTCGCTGCACTGACTGTGTCAACTATCGCGATATATCGAGTTCGTTTATGCCTTTGGTTTACAGCAGGGTGCGGCTGGTTTCAGTTGTATAACCGGGTCGTCACCAAACAGCGGAATGGATTGCAAGGAATGGAACGCTTCCCAGGCGATACCTTGCGGATCGACGCTCCAGTATTTGTCAGACTGGGCGTAACAACCGGCAGGACCGCATCGGCTAACCCCTGCTGCATGGCTTCCAATTCTTCATTGGTTTCGACTTGAATACCTAAATGATCCAATCCAGGCAGGCGTCCGCGACTGGAAATGGCGAAATTGACGCGGGGATCATCCAGCATCCATTTGGCGTAATCGGCTTCGACAACGCTGGGTTCGCTTTGAAATAAGGCACTATAAAAACCGATGTTTTGTTCCAGATTATCAACCGCGAGGTGTATATAGGTCTTGTGGGGTCGATCCAATCAATGATGGCCGGCTAGTTCCAACAAGCGCTCAACACCCACGGGGTCTTCGCGCAACAGCGGCACGACGGCATAACGTGGCGCGTATTGATGAACTACCGCGTCAATCTCTTGCAGTTCATTCGCTGCACGTTGTCGTAATAACGGCGAATGCACTGTAGTCGCCGCAACGCTGTTGTTGATCACCCAGGCCCAGGGTTCGATCCCGGCGCGACGCAGATCGGCTTGCAGATTGGCCGCTTCCAATACTGGCGTGGTTTCCGCGAGCGTGACCAATAGCACCTTGGTTTGTTTGGGGTCTTGCAGTTGCATCATGGGCGTCAGGTAATGGGTATTGCTACCCATCTGCCGACTGACTTCGCGGTGATAAGCGCCCGTTGCATCCAGCAGCAGCAAGGTATGGCCGGTCGGTGCCGTGTCCATCACCACAAACTTCTTACCAGCTTCACGAATGATCCGCGAAAAAGCCTGGAACACGGCAATTTCTTCGGTACAGGGTGAACGCAAATCTTCTTCCAAAAGCGCCCGGCCTGGCGCATCCAAATTAGCGCCTTTGCTTTCCAGCACATGTTGGCGATAGCGTTCAGTCTCGGCGTGCGGATCAATGCGACTCACGGTGAGATTATCCAGTACACCGTTAAGTGTTTCCGTTAAATTGGCAGCCGGGTCTGAGGTGGTGAGATGTACCGGTAAGCCGCGTTGTGCCAACTCTACGGCTACGGCGGCGGCTAGCGTGGTTTTACCGACGCCGCCTTTGCCCATCAACATGACCAAGCCATGACCATCGGCCGCAATGTCATCGACCAGTTTTGCCAGATTGGGCGCCTGAATGGCCTGTGTCGTCACCTCACTGACCGTGCCCGCCAGTAAGTCAGTTGTCAGCAATTGCCTTAACGCCGCCAAGCCCACCAGATTAAACGGTTTCAGTTCGATGAGATCGAGGGACAGCGTCTTTAGCACGTCAGGAATTTCGGCCAGCGCCCGTTGTTCACGCTGGCAAATCGCGGTTGCCAACAGGTCTTGTGCCGCTTCAGCCTCAGGCAAAATGCCATTCACGACTAAATATTGCTGCGTCAGACCGATAGCGTCCAACTCTTCATGGGTGCGGGCCACTTCACGCAAGGTCGATTGTTGCGCACGTGCGACGAGAATCAAACGACTGCGTTGCGGATCGGCAAGCGCATCAACGGCTTCTTTATATTGGCTACGTTGTTTTTCCAGGCCAGCCAAGGGACCAAGACAGGACGCATCGCCTTTCCCTGCATCGAGAAAGCCTGTCCAAGCACCGGGGAGTTGCAATAGGCGGATGGTGTGGCCGGTGGGGGCGGTATCGAAAACGATATGGTCGTAACCTGCCGTCAGGGTTGAATCGGTTAGCAGTGCGGTGAATTCATCGAAAGCGGCAATTTCAGTGGTGCAGGCACCGGACAATTGCTCTTCGATGCCTTTGACCACGGCTTCCGGCAAGACGCCCCGCACAGGGCCCACGATACGGTCACGGTAGGCTTGTGCGGCGGCTTGCGGATCGATTTCCAGTGCCGCCAAACCCGCTACCGCTGCAATAGGGGTAATCTGGTTGCCGATACGGATACCGAAGACCTGGCCGACATTCGATGCCGGGTCGGTACTGACCAGCAACACCTGTCGTCCGGCTTCCGCGAGTTGTATGGCCGTAGCGCATGCGATTGAGGTCTTGCCGACACCGCCCTTACCGGTAAAAAACAAAAAGCGGGGGGGGTGGTCGAGAAAATGTAGTTCGGTCATAACGGCAACTCCTAAGGGTGACGCCACACTTTTATTGCCGAAATCAGCAGGATCAAGGCAAGCAAGGGTAGCAGCACACCCTCTGGAATAACGCCCAGCAACCGACCACCCAAGAAGACACCCAACAGGGAGCCGGCAGCCATTTGCAGCAGAAAACGACGGTTTTGGCCTAATACGGCAAAGCTTTGATCCATACTGTAACGGCCGAAACTGGTGAGCATGGTGGGCAAGCTAACCGCCAGCGACAAACTGCCCGCCAGTTTGATGTCGACGCCAAATAACAGAATCATGGTGGGGATCAACAACTCGCCACCGGCCACGCCCAGAAACGCGGCCACCACCCCAATGGCAAAGCCTGCGGTGATGCCGGCGATCAGTTGAAGCGCTCCGTTAAATAAAGGCAGGCCAGGATTTACTGGGTGATGACTGAAAACCAGTATGCCCGCGATCAGTAGTAGCAGAATGGCAATAATTTTGTAAAAATTTTCGGTCTTTAATCGAATGGCCCAACCCGCGCCGATCCAAGCGCCTAAAAGGCTACCTGCCAGTAAATTGAGAATCACATCCCAGTGAGACATTAAAACATCCAGAGGTACCGACCCGGCACGAAAGGGTAAGGCAGAGGCAACGACAACCAAGCTTATGGCCTTATTGAGTATGACGGCATCAAGCGCAGCAAAGCCAAATGTCTTAATTAAAAGGGGCAGGCGGAATTCGACCCCACCTAGGCCTATCAAGCCCCCCAGCACGCCAATTACAGCTGCACTACCGATTGTGGCTAATCTATTTTGCCGTATGCTGACCTTCACAAGCATTGGTAGATATCCGGTTGATCCAACATCCTATTGGCTCTTTGAGTGGTTTATCAACAACAGCTACTACCGCTACAGCAACCGGATGCGGGTTTTTCTGCCGAGCCAGCAATATCAGTCCAACGCGCTAATTCAGTACGGTTAGGGTAACGGCCGGCCAAAGCCACTTCGCCATCCACCAAAATCAATGGTAATGCGTCAGCACCTGACCGTTCCAGAAATGCTTTCACGACTGAATTTTCTGCAAAAGCCATTGGTTGTTGGGCCAGATTGAATCTTTCAATGATTGCGCCATTTTGCTTGGCCCAATCCACATCGGCAGAAAAACCAACCAACTGTTGGTCGACTTCCACGCCACAAACACCGGTGCTACAACATAACGCAGGGTCAAAAACTTGAATCGTTGTCATAACTGAATTCCTTAATAATTAGGGTAACATTGTGCCGATACGGTCTAGCTCAGCTTTGAAACGCTCGCGGTCGTTCTTTAATTCATCCAGCGGCAAAGCCAGAAATTGCTCAATGCGGTAACGTAAAATCCCATAAGCCGTTTCAAAAGCCGCTTTAATTTCTTCCTCAGTGCCCTCAGCATGTGCAGGGTCTTCCACACCCCAATGACTGCGTAAAACCGGACCCAAATAGGCTGGACAGGTTTCGTTGGCTGCATTACCGCAGACACTAATCACCATATCCGGCGTCAAAGGCAAGTCGTTCCAGGATTTGCTGTAATAGCCATCAATAGATATGCCTTTTTCCTGTAGCAAAGCCACAGCGCCGCTGTTTAATTGGCCTAATGGCTTGCTGCCCGCACTGAGTGCGTGCCAACCTTCGGGGGCAAGATGGTTGAAAGTGGCTTCACCCATCAGGGAGCGGCAAGAATTACCCGTACAAAGAAATAAGACGTTCATAATCGATAAATAACTTTAAATGTAAGAAAAATCCTGGAAATGCTAAACAGCAGACATCCCGTTTTAGGCTTCGCCCGTGTTTCCAATCTCGCGAACCTGCCGCTCAAGTGCCATTCGTTCAAGGCTGGCTATCGGCAGGCTGGTGAACAAAGCGATACGCCGTTCCAGAATGGCAAACGCTTTGGCGAAAGCCATGCGCTTTTCATTTTCTTCCGCTGCCGCTGGATCAAACACGCCCCAATGGGCGGTAATGGGTTGTCCAGGCCAAACCGGACAAACTTCTTTGGCGGCGTTATTGCAAACAGTAATCACAAAATCGAGAACTGGAGCGTCAGGTTTGGCAAATTCATCCCAGCTTTTGCTGCGTGCATCAGCTAAGGTTATACCTTCCAGTTCCAAGCGCTCAAGAGCGGATGGGTTAACTTGGCCAGTTGGAAAACTACCGGCGCTGAAAGCCTGAAACCGGCCATTACTATATTTATTCAATAAACCTTCAGCCATGATGCTGCGTGCTGAATTGCCGGTACAGAGAAATAGAACATTCATAATCAATGCCTCTAAGCCGATGAAAGAAAATTAGTCGGTATCACAGCAGGATGACGCCTTAGTGGCGTCAAAACAGTAATCTGGATTGCCGGTGCAACATTCGGCAGTCAAATAATCAATCAATGACTGCATCACAGTGAGATTTGCCCGATAACGCTGATAGCGCCCTTCTTGTGTCACGTTAATCAAGCTGGCATAGGTCATGGCTTTGAGATGAAATGACGCGTTAGTTGGTGGCAAAGCCAAGGCCGTAGAAATTTCACCAGCAACTAGCCCCGTAGGCGCATGTTTAACGAGCAGCCGGAAAATATCCAGCCGAATGCCAGAGGCTAGTGATTCAAAAAGTATTGTTGCTAATTGCTTGTCCATAAACCAACTATACAATAATTCTTGAAATATAAAAATAGATTTTAATCTGAAATTAAATCCGATTTCCAATTGAGGAGAATACGGCTTCCAGACGGTGACGAGGAGCCGTGTGATTCTAATAAGCTAAACTTCAATGGGAGTCATTGAGTTTATTGGGTGATATTGTTGTTCCTGAACGTCTGATTACCGGGCAATCACAGCCATTCTATGATTGATTTTTTGATTCTGTGAAAGTCAGTTTTTGGCCGAAAGTCGTCCATCAAAACACTCACGTTAGCATGAATTAACACAAGCAATCAGGATATTAGCCTGTAAAACAGTAACTTCTCATTAGTCACAGGCAACACCTTAAGAAATCAGTTAAAATAACCTGATGGATACCCCTAAGCCACAATTACCTAAAATCAACAATGAAGATCGCACACCGCTAGTTGATGTGCTGTTGGAGTTGCTTGCGTGA
>CAJAVP010000125.1 GCA_903945375.1 uncultured Methylococcaceae bacterium
AGCATTGGGCGATCGAAAACTCACAGCATTGGGTGTTGGATGTTCAGTTTGGCGAAGACGCCAACCGTACCCGAGTCGACCATTCCGCTGAAAATCTGGCATTGATGCGCCGGATGGCACTTAATTTACTTAGAAATAATAGTCCAACCAAAGATAGCCTAAAACGCCGTAAGTTCAGGGCTTGTTTAAATGATGACTACCGGTTCAAATTGCTTTTTAGTGCTACGGCTACATAGCGCGATTGCCCTGCAGTACTACTCGTCAGCAAAGCTGCATGGCCCATGCTGTTCATGCAAGACACACAGCAACGGCAAAACCAGCTATTCGCATACGGTGGTGACGCCGGTGTTGGGGTAGCTTGGGTCATAATGAAAATTGCTGACCTTACAGGCTTGGGCCAGAATATACACTATAGAATTTCTTAAGATTTTATGTGGCATCACACAATTCTTCACATGAGCCCAATTTATTTCGTCTGCGTTCTAATGCTCTGATAAAATCCTTTAATAACACTCTTCCAATTTGGCTAGCCAAAAATAGTTTTTTACTGATATGCAAAAAGAAACGCCCCCTAAATTTCATAACAGTCAACAAGCTGTTTTGGATAAACTGCTTAAACATAAGTTGGTTTCAGATTTAGTGCATAAACAGGATATGCAACACCACCACTTAGTTGAGGTGTTGGTACGCAAGGAAAATATGGCGCAATTGCAGCAAATTCTGAATCATTTACCCCCCGCAGAAATCGCCCAAATTCTCGAAGCGCTCCCGCCAGATGACCAGTTGCTGGTTTGGGAACAACTGGATGATGCGCATAAACAACCTATCCTTTTAGAGGCCCCCATTTCAGTACTGCAAATTTTGGGCAAACAAGATTATAAAACTGAAAAATCTCGTGTTAAGGCATTTGATTTATTTGAGGGTCGCTTACACGAAATTTCACTCAATTCTCCGCAAGATTTGATTGATGCGAAACCCATCTGGATTGATTTAGTTGCACCTACCTTTGAAGATAGAATCTGGGTTGGGGACATTTTTGGCATTGATTTCCCTGATCCAGACAAGTTAAGCGACTTGGAGTCTAGCGCTAGGTTTTATGTGGAAGAAAATGGCGAAATTCATTTACATTCCGATTTTCTATTAGACAAAGAAGATGTTTCGCATAACGTTGTTGTCGCGTTTATTTTGTATAACGATATTTTATTTTCTATTCGTAAAGAAGAATTACCGGTGTTTCGCTTACAACGCTTGCGTGCTTTAAGTCAGGCTAATTATGTGTCTGATTCGCGCGATATGTTGCTAGATCTTTATGCTGCCAACGCCGAGTATTCAGCGGATGCCCTAGAAGATGTGTATCGTGCCTTGGAAATTGTCGGTAATCATGTATTGAGTAAGCCTATGAGTGATGAAGAGGCAACTAAGATATTGATTGATATTGCTAATGAAGAAGATTTAAACGGACGTATTCGACGTAACGTGATGGATACCCGGCGTGCGGTCTCGTTTTTAATGCGTAGTAAGCTCTTACAAAAAGATCAGTTGGAGTATTCACAACAAATTCTGCGTGATATTGAATCTTTGGACGGTCACACGGCTTTTCTGTTCGATAAAATCAACTTCTTGATGGATGCCGTGGTCGGTTTTATCAACATTAACCAAAATAAAGTTGTAAAACGCTTAACGGTAGTGAGTGTCGTATTTATGCCATTGAATGTCCTCGCAGGTATCGGTGGGATGTCAGAATTTTCAATGATGACCGAGGGCATTTCCTGGCCGGTTTCTTATAGTGTTTTTACGGTAGGATTAGTTATTGTCGGTTGGTTCACTTATGCGATTTTACGGTTTTTGGAAAATCTGGAGCATGTCAAAAAAAGCAAGCGGTGATGTGGTTCAGTGTTTGATTTTTTGCTTTTTGCAAAATGGGTATTTTTAACCAAGACATAAGGAAGAAGTTCACTTTGATAAATAGTTCTTTTGCTGTACTTTAGCGCTCAGGTTCACTGACTTGATGCCCAAATGTCTGATAAAAATCAAAATGAATATCTCATGCAGAATAATGATATGACGCAAACGCAGCAGATAGAGCATTTATCTCAACCAGAGCAAGCGCCTCCACAATTAGTTCCCTCACCGAATTTTGCATCATGGTTGGCGGTAACAGGGGGCTCGTTGGCATTTTCTACCTATCAGTCAGGGCGATTGTTTCTGCTAGGGAGTCATCAAGACAGCAGTCTTTATGCACAAGAGCGTAATGTCGGGACAGCAATGGGCTTGGCGATTGATGCTCAAACCTTATGGATTGGTTGTCGTGATCAAATCTGGCGGTTTGTTAATAGCGGTGCGGGTCAATTGCATCAACAAGATTATGATGCCATTTTTTTACCCCGTGTGGGTTACATGATTGGTCAAAGTAACACGCATGATGTTTTAGCTAATGTGACATGGGCAGGGCAATCGTATGAATTTTTATATGCTAATACTCAGTACAGCTGTATAGCTTGCCTCGATTCTCATTACAATTTTCGTCCTGTTTGGACACCGGATTTCATTACCGAGTTAAAGGCGGAGGATCGTTGTCATCTTAATGGCATTTGTGCCCAGGATAATGAACTGGCTTTTGCAACGCTCTGTGGGCGCTATGATACGCCGCTAGGATGGAAAGCCGAGCAAACCGGCGGTGGTTTGGTGATGGATGTCCGCACGAATACCGTTGTTTGTCGAGGTTTATCCATGCCGCATTCGCCTCGTTGGCACAACGGCAAATTATGGTTACTCAATTCTGGTGAAGGGGAATTGGGCTATGTCGATTTTACGCGGCAATGTTTTGTGCCGGTCTGCCAATGTGCCGGTTTTGCGCGTGGCTTGGCTTTTGTCGGTGATTATGCCGTTGTTGCACTATCGCGTTTACGGCAAAGCCAAGAAGGTATTTTATCAAGTATTAATCTTGCTCAGCGTTTGCAAGATCGTCATAGCTTTCAGCGCTGTGGATTACAAGTCTTTGACTTAACATCCCATAAATTGACGCATTGGCTACATATCACGGGTGCGGTCAGTGAATTATATGATGTGGTTTATTTGCCTGAGAAAGCGCGACCTTATACGACGGGTTTTAGCGAGCCGCACATAAACATGAAACGTGTGTTTTTTCCAGCCCAGTAATTTTGTCGATCAACCCATTTTATTAATTAGAGGAATTTGTTATGACTACCTTAGCAACAAGAGAACTCATCGTTATTGATTCCAGTGTGCTTAATTATGACGCTGTTATTTCTACACTCAATCCTGAGATACCAACGCTTTTTTTGTCGAATACTGGTGAAGGCTTGAACGCTTTAACGAACGCATTACAGGGTTTTAACGAGATTTCGACATTGCATTGGGTAACGAATACCACAGCGCAATCGGTGTTATGCGACGGAGAGAAACTAGATGCGTTAAGTATTCCGGCTCAGCAAGCACTTTTAGACAAATTAGCCTCGCATTTAAGCACTAACGCTAGTATCAGCTTATACAACAGCCCGATTGATGTAACGCCTAATACCGCTTTACTCGAGCAGTTATCCCATATCCTAGGTGTCGATGTGGCTCTTGGAAACAGTATCGTTCCTCGCATTAATCTGGCTGGCGATTGGGGGCAGATTTTAACCCCCAATGCCGCTGCTGACAGCCTATTGCCTTATTCACTATCTACGCCTAAAGCGGCTAAAAAAGCTGGGATTGTGGCGGTTACAACAAGCTCATCGACCACTACGACCACTACGACTACTACTACGGGCAATACGACGACCACTACGACGACCAGCACTTTTTTGACCGATGATTACGCCAGCGATATGTCAACGACAGGGATTGTTAATTTAGGCGGGGCAGTCAGTGGAAAAATTGAAACCATCAACGATAGTGATTGGTTTCGTGTCAATTTGGTCGCAGGTCATCAATACACGTTTGAATTGAAAGGTGTGGCAACGGATAGCGGTAGCTTGACGGATCCTTGGTTAGTTTTAAATAATGCCAAAGGTGCTTATATCAGAGTGGATAATGATTCGGGGGTTGGTACGAATTCATTGATTAACATTAATGCTAAAATCACTGGAACTTTTTATCTGTCCGCTGGTTCGTGGTCAATATTTGATACGGGTAGTTATCAATTGACAGCCAAAGAGGTTAGCGCAAACCATCCGCCAGTAGGTCAAGTTAATATCAATGATATGACACCGCAAGAGGGTCAGGTTTTGCTTGCCTCAGGCAATTTGACGGATTCGGATGGCTTAGGCTCTATTACTTATACGTGGAAATCGGGTGTTACGGTATTAGGAATCGGAAAGAGTTATCAGGTTTCGTCAGCCGATGTTGGCAAACCGCTGAGTGTCACGGCCCGTTATACGGATGGATTAGGGAATGCTGAAAGCGTGAGTAGTCGACCTACTAATTTGGTTGTGTCTCGACAAGGGCCGCCGGTGGACGATTATGCCCCCGATGCTAGCAGCAATGGTGTCATTACATTAGGCGGTTCAGTAACCGGTAACATTGAAGTGGCGAATGATAACGATTGGTTGCGTGTGTCTTTAGTCGCTAATCACGTGTATAGCTTTGAGATGAAAGGTTTGCCAACCAATGACGGCAGTCTTGTAGATCCTTGGTTGCAAGTTGTTAATTCAACGGGCGGAATTATGGCCTCAGATAATGATGCTGGCGTTGGCACGAATGCTTTAGTGACGGGTTTTAAAGCACCGATTAGCGGTAACTATTATTTATCTGCTTGGTCATGGTCTTCAACTGCCACGGGAACTTATACGCTAACTGCTAAAGAACCGGTTACGACGATTAACAATCCGCCCACAGGCTCTGTGAGCATTGATGACACGACACCGCAACAAGGGCAAACGCTAAATGCCAGCAATAATTTGTCCGATTTAGATGGGTTAGGTGCAATTACCTACACATGGCAAACGGGTAGCACTATCTTAGGCACTGGCAGCAGTTATGCTGTTTCTGCTAACGATATAGGTAAAGCAATTAATGTTGTCGCGAGTTATACGGATAGTCTGGGCAATAATGAAAGCGTTAGTAGTGCAGTCACCAGTGCAGTGACTGCGCCGAATCATGCGCCAGTGGGCACGGTAACGATGAGTGACACAACACCATTACTGGGTCAAGTGCTGACAGCGTCCAATACCTTGCAAGATGCCGATGGCTTAGGGCTTATTAGCTATATTTGGCAAACAGGTAGCAGTGTATTGGGTACGGGTGACAACTACACCGTTACAGCCAATGAAGTGGGTAAAGCGCTTGCTGTGACAGCGAGTTACACGGATTTACTAGGCAATACTGAAAGCGTGCGTAGCAGTGATAGCAGCTTGGTTGCTACCAACAATTTACCTACCGGCGCTGTCAGTATTGATGACACCACCCCACAACAAGGTCAAACCTTAAATGTTATCCAAACACTGCAAGATAGTGATGGGCTGGGTACACTGAGTTACGTTTGGTTTGCAGGTGCAACGCAGGTTGGCAAAGGGGCGTCTTATGCGGTCAGTTCCTTGGATGTCGGCAAAACCATCAGCGTGACCGCCAGTTATACGGATGGCAATGGAACGCCTGAAAGTATGACGAGTGCTACAACCGCAGCCGTTATCAAAGCCTCTGCGCCAGGCTTCTTAGTGAGCAAAAATGATTTGTTTACCAGCGAGGATGGTGACACGGCAGTGATTAGTGTCAATTTGTCGACCGCTCCCACTCGAGATGTCGTTATTAATTTTACCGGCAGTGATGCGACCGAAGATTCCCTAGTCAATCCAATTTTAAGTTTTACTTCAAGCAACTGGTCAACACCACAAAGCATTACTGTTGTGGGTAAAAATGATTATCTGAACGATGGTAATCAGCCCTATATCGTGACAGCAGCCATCAATAGCAGTGATGTTAATTATCGCCAACTGCTGATTGACCCCATCGTTGTGACCAACCAAGAAGACCTTACCACGGTTAGTGATGCGCGTATCCCGATCGGTACGGTACGAGATATGCCGTTAAAAATCTATGGAGATGCTATTGTTAATACGGGGTCAGTAGATGCAACCGGTTTGTATGAAACAACAGGCACCAAACCGATTAATGATATTTTGCACGGCTTAGATGGCAATGACACTATTTATGGTAGTAATTTACAAGACGATTTATCGGGAGGAATCGGTAACGATAGCTTGTATGGTGAGAATGATGAAGATCATTTATATGGTGAAGACGGCAACGATACCTTATTTGGTGCCGAAGGTATTGATACCTTAGAAGGTGGTGCGGGTAATGATGTCATGGATGGTGGCGCAGGTGATTTAGCGGCCGATGTCATGATTGGAGGCGCGGGCAATGACACCTATTATTTGGGCTACGGCGCAGTTGATACGATTACTGATAATGGTCTAAGTACAGATATCGATACGGTTATTATGCCTTATCAATTAAGTAGTTATACCCTTCCAGTCGGTATAGAAAAAGGGTCTATCTCAGCCGGTACAGGCAATAGTAATTTGACTGGCAATACCAGCAACAACACCTTAACGGGTAATGATGGCAAAAATAACTTAAATGGCGCAGTCGGTCGTGACTCGTTGTTTGGTGGACAAGGTGATGATGCTTTAAATGGTGGCACTGATAATGATGTGCTAGATGGCGGTGTTGGTAAGGACGTATTAACAGGTGGAACGGGGCAAGATACATTTGTGTTTGATACGGCACTCAAGTCAAATGTTGATAAAATCACCGACTTTAAACCGGTTGATGACACCATTAAACTGGAAAATCAAATATTTACCAAGTTGACGACATTAGGCGTTTTAAATGCCAGTTTGTTTGTCAAAGGCACAATCGCTTTAGATACCAATGATTATGTGATCTACAACCCAACAACCGGCGTTGTGACGTATGATTCAGACGGCAGTGGCGCAGGCTTTGGGGTGCAGATTGCCCAATTAGGTGTGAACTTGCCAATTACCAATGCTGACTTTATTGTTATTTAAGCGACATGAAATTTAAAATATGACTTTTTGGAGAAAAGCATGAAGAAAACTAAGCTATCAACCCTGTTGATATTTTCGGCAACTGTTGTTACGGGTTGTGCATCAATGAGCGGTTGGCATCCCATCGTTGATTCGCGTATGGATCAACACCCAGAAACTGTTTCGCGTGACATGGTAGAGTGTAAGGCACTCGCAGAACAGGCATCGGATGTCACCAAAGAGGTCGCTTTAGGCGCTGGAGTAGGGGCTGTCACCGGTGCCGCAGGTGGTGCTGCTGTTGGCGCGATTGCAGGCAGTGCGGCGACCGGTGCGGCAGCGGGTTCTATTTTGGCTATTCCAGCAGGATTATGGGAAGGTTATCAAGCTAATGAGAATTTTAAACGCGCATTTAAAACGTGTATGCGTCAGCGTGGTCACACCCTAGTCAATTAAAGTGCCTAATCAATCAACATAGATTGATCAAGATTATCAAATTTAAAAAGGCCTTGCATACTGCAAGGCCTTTTTTAGCGTGGATTCAACTTCGCTGCGTGTTTGTTTATTTATGTCAGCGGCAACGATGGATGCTTAAATTATCAGATTTAATATGATAAAAATATAACTTATTGATATTTTTTAAGTTTATATGTGATTGCACTGGCTTGGCAAGCCTGAATGATTACCGCACAAAACTTATAACATATAGTCTGACACATTATGCACTCCCAGCAAGGTAAGCGCTGTTATGAGGTCATTTTCACTTTCATTGTCAGCCATAAACCAAAAAATTTATTTACTTCCAGCCAGCAAGTGCGCTGCAAGCCTCATCTTCCGCCTTGTGGGTTTTTTCCCATTGGGTGATAGATTGTGTTTCGTTATCAGGCATTTTGTCATTCATACATGCGCAATACTTTTGCACAGTATCGGCCGACTGTCCTTCATCTTTGTTGTCAACCACGCATTGGCTTACCCATTTAGCATCATCAGCTGAACCGGCAAAACTTGGACTGCCGAACGTAGCAGAAGCAATTAAGATCAAAAGAGAAACAGTTATTTTTGTATTCATTTATGTGAGCTCCAAATTACCAAAAATTAATTTTATTTTGCAAAACAGGTGGTGTTTACAGCGTTTTTTATCTGCGATTTCCAGATGTTCGCTGGTATGATGTGCAGCGCCGGAACAAAGAGGGGTAGCCAATATTCGAGTAATACCCACAACTTAGACGCCGAAATGGATATTAGGCTAACGCCACAAGGAACACAACTGTTTTTAAAGACAACGTTTGTCCGCATAAATCCATGCCACTGCTGGAAACGAATTTAAATTTGTCCGAAGTATTGAAAAGAGAATCGATGCAAAACATGAATGCCTTGATCCCAGCTGAAATAATGAAGTAAAAAATTACCTCTAGCAATGGGTTAGATTTTAGGTTCTAAAATTAATCAGAATACTCTCATTAAACAAGACGTCTTAAGCCCCATGGCAAGCGCATATAAACATTTAACTTATTGATATTTAATTTAGTTTATATGCGCTTGCCCTGCTGCTTGCTCATGGCCTTGACATAGGCAATAATGAATCATTCAAGTTTTTATTAACCCTACGCCTATCATGACCACTTCAAAACCCGTTAGCCTTTATGACCAATAATCTATTTGCGATAGCTGAAGATTTTTTGCACAGCGATGTGATTAATGACAAATTGAGCGTAACGCATCAAGCCTGGCGGGCCATGCAAAATGGTCAGTTAGAATACTCATTCAATCAAGCGGTTGCGCCGATTGATCAGGTACGCTTTCCTGCTCAGCCGATGTGGGTTGCACCACGTTTAGTGCCTAAGCGCAAATTAAACGCCCCGGGCGGTATCGCTGCTTTTTTTCATGCGATTGCTCATATTGAATTTGTTGCCATTTATTTAGCGTGGGACATCCTATATCGCTTTCGTGGTCTACCCGAGGCATTTTATTACGACTGGCTACGTATTGCCGATGAAGAAGCGCAACATTTTGAGCTGATCAGATCACATTTACAAACGTTAGGACTCGCTTACGGCGATCTCCCCGCACATGGCGGATTATGGGATCTAGCCCAATTAACGGCGGAGGATTTACTGGCTCGGCTGGCTCTGGTGCCGCGAGGGATGGAAGCACGAGGCTTAGATGTGACCCCGGGGCTTATCAGTAAATTTCAGAAATTGCCAGATGACGGCAGCATCGCGATTTTAAATCGCATTTTGACCGATGAGGTTGGGCATGTCGAACGAGGCTCATTTTGGTTTGCCTACGTCTGTCAGCAACAAGGTCTTGAGCCAGAAAGTGAATATCGACGGCAAATCCATCGCTATTATGACGGCGGTAAACCAAAAGGTCCTTTTAATCGAGAAATGCGTATAATTGCAGGCTTTTCTACTGCTGAACTGGACTGGTTGGAAGCACAATAATTACTATGAGAACGCAACCGATGAAATCACCCCCCATTTTTCCTTATCCGTTGTTTGCAATGGGCTTTAGAGCCTTTTTTGCCTTTGCCGGCGTTTCTGCTTTAGTTTTGATATTGCTATGGAATGCTATTTATAAAGGTCAGTTAAACACCGCCAACTATTTTCCTCCGAGCTATTGGCATGGCCATGAGATGTTATTGGGTTATGCGGTCGCTGTGATTGCTGGCTTTCTGCTAACCGCTGTCAAAAATTGGACAGGTAAAGAAACCTTGGTGGGTGATGGTTTAGCCGGGCTTTGTTTGCTTTGGTTATATGGACGCATTCTGCCATTTTATGCCGGTTTGCTGCCGGATGTGTTGATTGCTTTGGTTGATTTTGCATTTTTACCGCTATTGGCTTGGCAAATCAGCAAACCAATTATTGCCGCACAGCATCGTAAAAACTGGATTTTCATTGCGATTTTAGGCGTATTAGCCTTGGGCAACGGTCTAATTCATGCGGAAATGCTGGGACTAGCCAATCATGGGGCGGCTTATGGGCTGCAAATCGTGGTTGCGACCATCATAATTTTGATTTTAGTGATGGCTGGCAGAGTATTTCCTTTTTTCACTGAACGGGCTTTGTCGGGTACGTTAATTATTAGGAAGCCATTGCTAGATTATTTGGCAATAGGCTCAGCATCACTGGTATTTGTTTTGCAATTATTTGGGGTGACCGGTAGTTTGATGGCGTTAGCTGCGAGTCTTGCGGTATTGATTAATGTCGCCCGCATTGCCGGCTGGTATGTGCCTAGAATCTGGTATGTGCCGCTGTTATGGGTGTTATACATCGGTTATGTTTGGATTATATTGGGCTTCGTGTTAACAGCTTTAGCCGCTTATGCGATCGTCGCGCCAAGTTTGGCGTTACACGCATTTACAGTCGGCGGGATTGGCGTGTTGACCTTAGGCATGATGGCGCGAGTATCTTTAGGTCATACGGGACGCGTGTTGAAGGCATCGAATGCCATTGCCTTGGCTTTCGTATTACTGAATATCACCGCTCTGCTGAGAGTATTGCTGCCCATTACGCTACCTAATTGGTATCCGACATTAGTTTATATTTCAAGCTTAGGCTGGCTGCTTACATTTGCCTTATTTGTTGTGGTTTACGCGCCAATGCTTGTCCGTGCGCGTGTTGATGGTCAAGATAACTAAAATTCTTGATTGTTCTGGTGGGAAAAATACATTGCCCACTTTTTGATATAACGGATTTCAGCGTGTTTGCCATGATTTCTTATCCTAAAGGTGTCCCGCTTATTTTCTTGTTTTTGGCTATTATGCTGCTGGCAGGTTGTGCGAGTACGCCAGAGATTAAGCCGTTGCTTGTGCAGCCTGCCGCTCAACCCGGTGCGGTGACTTATGCGCTGAGTTTGCAAGGTGTGCCTTATCGGTATGGTAAAGAATCCCCAGAAGAAGGTTTTGATTGTAGCGGCTTTGTTAGGTATGTTTATAAAAAACAAGGGGTTAATTTGCCTCGCACGGTAAAAGACATGGCACGTACACTGTCGCCCGTTGCTATTAATGATGTCCATTCAGGGGATTTAGTGTTTTTTAATACCAATGGGCAGTCGTTTTCGCATGTGGGTATTTATGTCAATAATGATAATTTTATCCATGCCCCCAGCCAACAAACAGGTCATGTGTTGGTTTCTAGCTTAAAAAATAACTATTGGCAAAAACGTTTCATTGGTGCGCGTCGACCGCGAGTCCGGTAACGTGATTAGGCTGGCTGATAAGCTCAGGTTAGCAATTACCATCAATATCGTTAATAATGTCGCTTTTTTGTGACAAATCAACAAAGTCTTACTTCATGAAGCTGGAAAAAATCAAATTGTCAGGATTTAAATCCTTTGTGGATACCACAGTCATCCCTATTTCTGGCAATTTGACGGCAATCGTAGGTCCTAATGGCTGTGGCAAGTCCAATATTATCGATGCTGTGCGTTGGGTGATGGGCGAAAGTTCGGCTAAACACTTGCGCGGCGGCAGCATGGCTGATGTTATTTTTAATGGCTCATCGGGTCGTAAACCTGTCAGCACAGCATCCGTCGAGCTCGTATTTAATAACACCGAAGGCAAATTAGGAGGTGAATACGCGCAGTACGATACCATTGCCATTAAACGCCAAGTCAGTCGCGATGGACAATCCTTGTTTATGCTCAATGGTTCGCGTTGTCGTCGCAAGGATATTACGGATTTATTCTTAGGAACGGGGCTAGGTTCCAGAAGTTATGCCATTATTGAGCAAGGTACGATTTCACGGATGGTGGAAGCAAAACCCGATGACCTGCGGGTTTATATCGAAGAGGCCGCCGGTATTTCCAAATATAAAGAACGCCGTAATGAAACTGAAACTCGCATGAAGCACACCCGCGAAAATCTGGAGCGTTTGGATGATTTGCGCGATGAAGTCGACCGTCAGCTTAAATCCCTACAAAAACAAGCGGAGAAAGCTGAGAAATATACCGCGTTAAAAAAGCAAGAACGCCAATATCGCCTTGAACTATTAGCCATGCGCTGGGCTGCTTATCATCAAGCGGCGCAGGCGTTAGAGCTTAAACTACAAAGCGTTGCTACCGAACATAACCGTTTGTTTGTCGCATTGCGCGAGCTAGACAGTCAAATTGACACGCAGCGTCATCAACAAAAACAAAGTCAACAACAGCTTAATGTCACGCAAGGCGATTATTATGCGCTGACGGCGGATGTCAGTGCGCTTGAGCAAACAATTCGTCACCATGAAACCAGTCACGAAGAAACCAGCCAAGAAATCGTGCGACTCAAACAACATGCTGAACAATTTAATGAGGAACTCAATACGGACAGCTTGGCTTTAGAAGATATCAAGCAGTCCTTATTCATGACTGAAGAGAGTTTAGTTGTAGCCTTGGAAAATCAAGATGATTATGTCGAGCGTCTACAAGACAGTCAGCAACAACGGCTCTCTTGGCAAGATGAATGGGATTATTACCGAACACAAAGCGCAAAATATAACGAACAAGCAGAAGTTCAGCGCGTTAAGTTATTGCAACTGGAAAATCAAGGTCGTCAATTGCAAACCCGCATTGATAAATTACAACTGGAACGCGACCAATTGTCCGCCACCGACTTGGAAAATGATATTGAAGCCTTAGACAGTGGTATCGAAATCCTAGAAGAACAACGCGATAACTTATATGCTCAGTTTGAGCAGTTGCAGCAGCATATTCGTGAACAACGCCGAATCATTAAAAACAGCCACGATGAGCTGCATAAACACCGCTCAGAAGCGCAGCATGTCAAAGGCAAACTGACCTCTTTGGAGTTATTGCAACAACATGCAATGGGCAAAGATAATAAGGCCTTGCAAGCGTGGTTAACATCGGTCAATTTAGCGGAGCAGCCGCGTTTAGCGGAGTTTTTAGAAGTAGAAAGCGGCTGGGATAAGGCGCTTGAAACCGTGTTAGGCAGTTATTTAGAAGCCGTTTGTGTTGAGAGTATCACACCTTTGGTGGCGCAATTGCCGAATTTAAGCAGTGAATCCCTGACCTTATTGGCAATGCAGTCTTTTGACGAAGGTGCTGCAAGTGTTCAAAAACTGCCCCGTCTGCTGGATAAAGTGATCGCACCGTGGCGATTATCAAGCATTTTAGCGGGCATTTATTGTGCAGATGACGATGAGAGCGCACAACAAGCCGTGACTCAGTTAGCTGTACACGAGTCGGTGATTACACCGGAGGGCGGTTGGTTTGGGGCAGGTTGGGTGAAGATAAGTCGAACCAAAGACAGTAAAGTTGGCGTTTTACAACGTGAAAAAGAGGCGCGAGGGTTAAAGCAGCGGCAAGAAGAATTACATGACTTGATTGAGGTCTTATCCGAGCAGATTGAGCAAGCCGAGAGCGATCTTAAAGAGGCAGAGAATCAACGGGAATCTATGCAGCAGCAACATAATAGTTTAGGTTCGCAGTTATCACTGAAACAAGCAGAATTCAGCGCTCAATCGGCTCGCCTAGAGCAACAGCAGCGGCGTTGGACACAGATTAGTCATGAGTTGGATGATATTCATGATGTGCAGTCTGAAAATAGCGAGGCAATGGCAGAGGCGCGTTGGTCGTTAGAAGACGCAGAGCAAATCATTGCTGAGCAAGTGCTGCAAAAACAGCGTCTCGATGAATTAAACAGCCAGATGCAGGGCGAATATCTGGTGATTGAGCAAGCCGCAAATGAAGCCAGACAGCAGGTTTATAGTATCACGGCAAAAATTGACAACTTACGCACAACTGAGCAAGCCAGTGCTAAGCAAATCATGCGCTTACAAACCCAGTATGACGCGGCGTTAGAGCGCATTGCCGTATTAGAAAACAAATTACAACAAACCTTAGCACCATTGGTGGATGAAAAAAGTTTGCTCGAACAAAAACGCGTCGATAAAACGCACTTAGAGGGACAATTGAAAGCGCAACGTTTGCATCAAGATGAGGGCGAGGCCGCTTTATCGCGAACCCTTGAAGCGCAGACCTTAACGCAGCGTGATTTGGACAAGCAAAAAGAAAGCTTAGATACTCTGCGTTTTGAATTTCAAGAAAGTCGAGTGCGCCAACAAGCCGTGAATGAACAACTCAAAGAGTTAGAGGCGGAAGCCGATGCAGTGCTAAAAACCTTACCACAACACGCAGAAGAATCGGCTTGGAAAAAAACCGTCGATGATTTACTGGTGCAAATTGAGCGTTTGGGAACCATCAACCTAACGGCAATCGAAGAGTATAAGGCGCAAGCTGAGCGTATGAAATTTCTCGATGAACAACAAGCAGATCTGATTGCGGCACTGCATACCTTAGATCAGGCTATTAATAAAATTGATAAAGAAAGTCGGTTACGTTTTAAGGAAACTTTCGATAAAATAAACATGGGCTTGCAAGAAAAGTTTCCCAAGCTATTTGGCGGTGGGCAGGCGTATCTGGAGTTAACGGACACCAACAAGGAAGGCGGTGGTCGCGCAACATTGGGACATGTTGCTGAACAGGATTTGCTGGAAGCGGGCGTTAATATTATTGCCAGACCTCCAGGCAAGCGCAACAGCTCCATTCACTTACTCTCAGGCGGTGAAAAAGCATTAACCGCAGTGGCGTTGGTTTTTTCAATTTTTGAGCTAAATCCGGCACCATTTTGTTTGTTAGACGAAGTGGATGCGCCACTGGATGATGCTAATGTCGGGCGATTTTCAAAAATGGTAGAAGAGATGTCGGCATCCGTGCAATTTTTATATATTTCACATAACAAGGTTACAATGGAAATTGCAAAACAGTTAGCGGGTGTGACGATGAAAGAGCCGGGCGTGTCCCGGATGGTCGCAGTTGATATTGAAGAGGCAGTTAGTCTGGCGGAAATCTAATGGATAAAGAATTATTAAGAGTCGTAATTATTGCAACGGGTCTACTGGTTATTGTGGGCATGTTGGCGTGGCATTTTTTAAAGAATAAAAATTTCTCAGAAAGTTGGGATTTTTTATCTAACAATCAATTCGGTAGCAAAATCGATGATTCATTAGTCTTGCATGATGAATTAGATGATTTTGATGTCGTACCCGTCAAAAAATCGGTAGAGAACGCCACACAGTCGACTCTTCACACAGAAGATGATTTTGATGACCTCGCCTTAGAGGATGACGACTACTATGAGCCACCACCACGTTTTGTTGCGCCTGATATTATTCAGCTGGTGGTCATGGCGAAACATGAAGAAGGTTTTAACGGTCAGGCTTTAGTCGACGTTTTTAAGCTTGCGAATTTACACTATGGCAGCTTGAAAATATTTGAGCGTTTAGATGTCAATCGCTTAGTTGATTTTGGTGTCGCTTGTTTGGTTGAGCCAGGTACGTTCCCTGAGACGGGATTAGTTGATTTTTATTGCCCTGGCGTGGTGTTTTTCATGCAACCAGGCATTATGGACGATGCGCCACGGGTATTTAATGACTTTTTAAGTACCGTTAATTTCGTCGCCGAAGAGATGGATGGTGATATTTTGGATCATGAGCGAACGCCATTAACTAATGCGACGATTCAATTAATTCGCCAAAGTATATAAATGATCGAACAACGTTACGCTGATCTTATCAGGCAAATTAACCAGTGGGATCATGCCTATTATGTCCTCGATGCACCTCTTATCAGTGATGCCGAGTACGACAGCTATTTCCGAGAACTATTGGTCTTAGAAACCGAGTATCCCGAATTGGTGAGCCTCGCATCGCCCTCGCAACGGGTGGGGGCCAGTCCTATTGAAGACTTTCAAAAAATAAGCCACCAAGTCAAAATGTTGTCCTTGGCAAATGCTTTCTCATTGGAAGAAACGTATAGTTTTTTTGAGAAAGCCGCTAAAGAACTGGACAGAGCGCCTGAGTCTTTACCGTTGTTTAGCGAACCCAAGCTAGATGGTTTGGCGATTTCTATACGCTATGAGCGCGGATTGTTTTGTTATGCCGCTACGCGAGGCGATGGTCAGATTGGCGAAGATGTTAGTCATAACATCAAAACGATTCGCTCAGTACCGCTAAAATTGGCGGATGAACATCCCCCTGACATTCTTGAAGTGCGTGGTGAAGTCTTTATGCCAAAAGCGGCATTCGAGAAGCTGAATCAACTTGCCGCGCAAAATGATAGTAAACGCTTTGTTAATCCAAGAAATGCGGCGGCCGGCACAATCCGACAAATGAATCCTAAATTTACAGCGGAGCGTGATTTGCAATTTATTCCTTACGGGATAGGTGAATATCAGGGTTTATTAGACTTTAAACGCCATTCTGAAATCCTGTCTTATTTAACCTCATTAGGCTTTAAACAAAATCCACACACTTATGCGTTTGCGGGTAGTTTTTCTGCATTCGCCGATAATTACCAACAGATGGCAGAATTAAGAGACCATTTGCCTATGGAAATTGATGGCATTGTTTATAAAATTGATGAATTAGCCTTACAAACCACATTAGGCTTTATCGCACGTTCACCCAAATGGGCGGTTGCGAGAAAATTTCCAGCGCAACACATCAGTACGCCACTATTAGCCGTCGATTTTCAAGTAGGGCGTACCGGTGTATTGACCCCTGTGGCGCGTTTAGAGCCGGTGTTTGTTGGCGGCGTTACCGTGAGCAATGCTACGTTGCACAATATGGACGAAATTGAACGATTAGGCTTGTGTATTGGTGACGTCGTAGAAATTCATAGAGCCGGTGATGTGATTCCCAAAGTGGCAAAAGTCACTGCGCTAGGGCTTGATAGAAAAGCGATTATTATGCCCTTGTCTTGTCCAGTTTGTTCATCCGCCGTCAAACGCACGGAAGGACAGGCCGCGTATCGGTGCACAGGTGGCTTAAGCTGTTCCGCGCAAGCTGCGGAACACATCCGCCATTATGCCTCACGCAAATGTATGAATATCGTTAATCTAGGCACTAAATTGATTGAGCAGCTTTATAACGCAGGCATGATCAAAACTATCGCCGATATTTATACCTTAACCCTGACAGATATTGCCGAATTGGAAAGGCATGGCGAAAAAAGTGCACAAAATATACTGGACTCTATTGAAATCTCTAAAACCACAAAACTCAGTACCTTCTTAACGGCGTTAGGCATCCCGGAAATAGGTGAAGAAAGCGCGAAAACGATCGCCAAACATTTTAAAACCTACCCCGCAATAGCCGAGGCCTCCGTAGAAGAGATCATGCAAGTGCCCGATATTGGCCCTATCATGGCAAAAAACCTAGTAGAGTTTTTTAATGAAACAAAAAATCGCGCGATTATTGCAAAAATCATAGCTGCTGGCGTCAATTGGCCGAATGAAATAACCACACCTACACAAGCGCAGCGACTTGCAGGACAAAGCTGGGTTTTAACCGGTACGTTGTCAATCCCCAGACAGGAAGCTAAAGCACTTTTAGAAAGCCTAGGGGCAAAAGTAGCCGGCTCCGTATCAAAAAAAACCGACTGTGTTGTCGCCGGTATAGACGCCGGCTCTAAGCTGACCAAAGCTCAAACACTGGGTGTTAAAGTTATTGACGAGGCCGCTTTCTTAGCGGAATTCGTTAATGTCCCAAAAGATGATAGCTAACTCAGCTAAGCCATGCGTCAGCTATCCTTTATTATTCGTGCGATAAAGGCACAGTTAATCCATGCCATTTAATCGTAAGTTATCCAAAACAACATTTACACCGACAATACTTCGGACAGTTTTAAGCAGCTATAGCCCCGAAGTTACAAAGCTCTCCTCGTAAAGCGGAGATGATTTAATCAAACTCAAGTCCAAGCTCCGGCGGCGTCCCTTGGGTTTTTGCTCACCTAATATACTCGATATTCAAGTTTTTTTAGCTTGGCCGAAGCGACCCAGATAAACCAAGGTGTTATCGTCAATAGTTACAAGTGCCACATAATGGATTTTATGGCTGCAAGCCTTAATTTATTGGGTTCTCTAAAATCAAGAATTAAAAACTTGAACATCGAGTTTAAAGATCCTGCTTACCGTGTTTTCAACGGGCATCCTGAGTCAGCCAGCAACCTCGCGCAACACACTATCCGACCAAACTGCGCATAGCTTGGTGATGGACATCGCTCCGCCGACTATGCCTACCAACGACATAAAAATCACATCGGTGAGTAGGTACTCGGCATTATCCCCCGTTGATGCGGAACATACTGGCTGACTGTTTGTTCAAAACCAATGTGGTCTAAAAACTTTACAATGGGAATAAGGCCTGCTTGACTGGTGAGTCCTCTTGCTGTTGGGGTCATTTTGACCGTGCCAGTTGGTTTGCGGGCTGATTTTTTTGATGGCTGCGAAGATTTTTCTTTCATTGAAATAATGACAGGGATAATTGCTCAATATTGATATTATCTCATTGATTATTTGTAGTTATTGAAGTTTATTGGGTGTTTGATTGCAGGATTTAGGTATTAGAATTTCTGTTCCATCCCATACTTGAGCTGTGCTATCGACTACTTTAGGCATCTGCGCCTAAACCAAACGCTCCAAATTAAGCCTTAAGCGAAAACAGATGAAGGCTGCATTTTTAATGCGTTTGCCCTGTGAAAAGTTTTCAATGCAGTAGGTAAAAAAACAAAACTGTTTTATAATCGCCAAAGAGGTTGCCGGTGTAGCTCAGTCGGTAGAGCAACACATTCGTAATGTGTGGGTCAACGGTTCGATTCCGTTCATCGGCTCCAAATTTATGTTTTAAGCTGTTCCAAATAGTACCAGAACCCGCAAGCCATAAGGCTTAGCGGGTTTTTTTATGTCCGTAATGTCTCAATAAAGAGCCAGTATAGCCTAAAAATTGTTGGTACATTTGTTGGTATTTGCTAGATTACACCCTAACCTTTGCTTTTTGGGTTTCTGTAAATACCTTGCGTTTGCTTTCACTCATTTTCTATCTCGTTTTGGGATCAGAATATAGCTTAAACTACTGTCCGGATTTCGGAGTCCACTATAGCCTATCCGCAACGGACAAGTCGATCTTCCGTAAGATTGGGCGGATGAAGTATTGAGAGCCGTAAGGCGGTTTGCTAGCGCGAAACCGCCTTACAGATTTAAGGATGATTTTCTGGATATTAAAAACGAGACAGAGCAGCAGATTATCACCGCGCATGGCGTACCGCCGATTTTGCTGGGGATTATCCCGGAAAATACCGGCGGATTAGGCAATCCGGTGCTGGGGTTTGGTGAGCCAGATTGGAAGTTGTTGGGTGGGTAATCTGGCTTAATCGGCTTGCCGCATAGCCTGACGTGCGGCTTGTGCCAAAAAGCCGGATCGGGTTGCCCCATGCGCCTTGGCATAGCCATCAATTTCACTGACTAAGCCTTGCGGTAAAGAGATGTTTAAACGTACTGGTTTAGTTTCCAGCGTTGCCGTGTCAATCGTGACTAATAACCAAACACCGCCGATATAGTCAGGGTGCTTTACCAAGTCATCTAATGGCGTTGGGGTGGGTAGGGCTACGGCTTGACCTTCACACCATAACTCTACGGCCTCCTGTACCATTCTTGGCAAATCTTGCCAGTCATCAGCCGCCGAAAAACAGCCGGGGAAGTCGGGAATGGTCACACCATGCGCGTGGGTTGCGTCGCCTAAATGGACATAAACGGGATATAACATAATGGACTCCTACCAGTCCCAACCGGCTTGTTTGTAGATGTTACGCAATGTGCCAATGGCAATGTCTTTGCGGGGATGAGGAACGACGACATGACCTGACTTGGTAGCATGAGCAAACTTTTCATGATCGCCTTTGCCACCGGTTTTATACCAGCCTTCTTGTTGTAGCCGTTTGATGATGTCTTTGCTGTTCATGTGATAAATTATACACACTTTTACACATAAAACAATTGATAGATAACTGTCTACTTATTTTTCGTCAGGTAGCACTCGCTTTATCCTAAGTAGCGAAAATCTATAAATCCGCCCTACGGCTCTCCAATTACACCTTTGCCGAAGCGACTTGGAGTCAAAGCCTGCCGGATTGGCTAGGTAGCCATGTGCGGGCTTTTGAATTTTTTGGCGGCACGACGGTGATACTGGTGCCCGATAACTTAAAAAGCGGGGTGACTAAAGCCTGTCGTTACGATCCCGAACTGAACCCCAGTTATCAGCAATTAGCGTCCCATTACTCTATTGCAGTAATGCCTGCCAGGCCCTGTAAACCCAAGGATAAAGCCAAGGCGGAGGCCGGTGTTTTGCTGGTCGAACGCTGGATTATGGCTAAATTGCGCCATCAGACTTTCTTCTCGTTGGCGGAGTTGAATCACTGTATCAACGCCTTAT
Source organism: uncultured Methylococcaceae bacterium (assembly GCA_903945375.1). GTDB lineage: Bacteria > Pseudomonadota > Gammaproteobacteria > Methylococcales > Methylomonadaceae > Methylovulum. The sequence goes on from CAJAVP010000125.1 coordinate 20,264, forward strand.
TGACCGACCTCAATCAAAAGCCCTTCAAGCAAATGCCAGGCTGTCGCCTGCAGTGGTTTGAAACGCTGGAAAGCCATTTTGGTCAGCAACAGGGATAAGCTGCCTGAAACCTCGCCGGTGCAGCCTTCATTATTGCCTCAGGACTATGTCAACATTCGTGGTGCAAAGAGCTTTCACTAACCCTTAACCCTCTAAGTCGCTGAGTAAGCAGGGTTTACAGAAGACTCTGCTTGCTCACACTTTTTTAAAAGCTAACGACAGGACATTAACATGATTGAAAACACCCTCAGCCAACTACGCCAATTGAAACTAACCGGCATGGCCTCGGCGCTGCAAACCCAACGGGATCAGCCAGGCATCTATGAAGGCTTAGTTTTTGCCGAACGCCTGCAGCTCTTAGTCGATCACGAAGACCAGG
>CAJAVP010000126.1 GCA_903945375.1 uncultured Methylococcaceae bacterium
TAACGTGATAAGATGCGCTACGCATAGGATGTGCTGAGGTACGAAGCGCATCAATCGAGTTACCAAGTCTAACTTAACGCTCAAGCGGAGCTGCGCAAAAAGCGCGCAGCCCGCTTAGCTTAACGTTAGGCGTACATAAGAAAATATCATGGCAATTACTTTTAGAATTAATCATGAATAGAGATACTATAGAAATTGAGATAAATGGAGTAAAACATAGCGCAGTCCGCACAATTACAGGTACAAGAAAAATGTTCCAATCTATAGCATACAATTCGAAAATAGAGCATGACGGTCACGCATATAAATCTGGCGAAATGATTAGCATGGACGTAGCCGCAAAAATCATATTGCATCAAATTGTGGAACGGGGCTGAAACTCTCAACTCCGTTTATGCCGTGCCCGCTTTGCATTAGACGATGTGAAGCGGAATAAAAGAAATCGCTATTTACAGGTGGTTTAATGAAAAGTCGTAAAATGAAAATTGGTGAACTGAATTTCAACACCAAAAAAGCAGCGATTGAATTTTACCGCAATATCTTGAATAAATATGATGCAAACACTTCCGTTGATGATGAAGACTTTTCTTACCTAATTGACTTGCTTAACTATAATTCGGATAACAATGAAACTGCTACAAATGAAGAGAATAAGGCTGAAGATGAAGATAATGAATCATTAGAAGAAATCGATGATATTTACGTTGATTATCATCCTGTTTACAAAAAGGTAAAATGTTTTTATGCTGTTTTTGGTGAAGAAGAATGGCTGTTTAGCTATTTATTAGCAATAAACGGAGGTTTATCAGACGAGAAAAAATTTTATATTTCTTGTAGAAATTCAGTCAAAGAAATTTTAAGAAACTTCAAAATTGAAATGTTTAAAAATAAACCTGTTAAATGTGCAATTACAAAAAATATTCTTGACTGGGAAAATTGCCAAGTAGACCATAAAGCACCAATGACATTTTCAGTAATCGTTAAAACATTCCTGAAATCAAACAATATTGAAGTATCAGATATTGATTTATCTTATGAGGGTTCTATTTGGCATTTTTCTGATAAACAGTTTGAGACTGAATTTGTGGAATACCATAATAAAGTAGCCTTGTTGAGGATTATTTCATCTGAAGAAAATCAAAAACTCGCTTCGAAAGCTCGAATAAAGCCAACTAAAAATGATTTTACGGTAGGCTAAAAAATGTCTAACTCAACGTTCCAGCGGAGCTTCGCTACGCTACGCCCGCTGAACTTTGCGTTAGGCTTTATTTAATTAGGGGAATCAACATGGCTACAGCAATTCAAGGTGCAATAATTATCAACCAAGCCGGCCAGATGATTAAATATCAGCAGAAATGCGACAAGTGTGGAACTGTCAAGTCAGGAACCATAAATACATCCGTAGGGATACATTCTAGCTTCAACTCGAGCTTCAAATGCAATAAATGCGGAAATATGCAGAAAGTAGTTATTAAAGGATAGTCCAGTTGATTCAGTTATCGGATATTATCCGCCTTGATGACCCAAGCCAATACAAACTTCACCTAGCCTGCCGCAATGACGATTGGGTCAGTCCTCTTGATGAATATGTTTCAGATCATAAGAACTGGCTTGGATGGAATGAATGGAGAGGAAGTAGAAATGACTGGACTAGGGATTTTGTGTTTTCGTTAATGGAGTTTTATCCAAGATTGGACGCTTGGCTTTTCGGCGGTGTATTCAGAGTTGTGGAAAGGCACAATAATCATTATGACCTAGAAGAAATAGAAGAGTATAAGAAGTATGTTGGCCGTCTAATCCTTTCATTCCACAGATACCAAGGGATGAGGGGCAGAGCATATTACTTGGAGAATTACATAGCAGATTTCAAGGTTGTGGAAATTCTTCCATCTGCATATAGCGGAGAAAGCTTTCCAGGTTTTGAGCGAATTTGCCACGATTTTCATATCTTGGAACCAATATTTCGGTCTGAGAGATCTGATTGGAAAGCGGCTCTATCAAGTATCAAAGGTGTTTATGTGATTTCTGATAAATCCAATGGAAAGCAGTACATAATTTCAGCGTATGGAGGCATGGGAGTTTGGTCACGATGGTCTTGCTATATTGGCACTGGTCACGGATGGAATGATGAATTAACAAAACTAATTAATGAAAAATCAATCAAGTATGCACGTGAGAATTTCCGCCTTTCTTTATTAGAAACCATGTCGATGTCAGTTGCGGATGAAACCGTTTTAATTAGGGAGTCTCATTGGAAGAATGCATTAATGAGCAGGGAGCATGGATATAACAGCAATTAAACGGCGGTAAGCCGTAATCCGCAACAAATTTTTTATGAGTCATCAATGGCATATGAATGGGACAAAAATAAGGCTGTAACTAATCTGTCAAAGCATGGCGTTTCTTTTGAAGAAGCAAAAACGGTTTTTGACGATTCATTGTATGTGGACTTCTACGATCCAGACCATTCTCACAATGAACACCGCTTTATATTACTGGGTGAATCAATTCAAGGTAGATTGCTGTTCGTTTCTTATATGGAACGTGACAATGCAATTCGGTTAATAAGTGCAAGAGAAGCAACGCAATCAGAGAGAAAAGCTTATGAACAAAAATGATATGGAAGATGAGTTACGTCCAGAGTATGATTTGCAAAGCTTACAGGTGAGAAAACTAGGGGCTGGGCGCAAACGCTTTTGCGATACCGTTCGATTAGAACCTGATGTTATTGCCACATTCCCAAGTGCCGAAGCAGTAAATGAAGCATTACGTTATTTGATTGAAGTAGCAAAACATTCGTCTAGCCTAACTCAACGCTCCAGCGGACTCCGCTAACGCTACGCGGCTGAGATTTGCGTTAGGCACTCTTAGTATCTTCATTATTTTTATATATTTTTGGATTATGTCCTTCTCTGTAATTAGGCTGTGTAAACGCCTGGGCCAGTCCCTCCAAACGGGACAATGAAGGCTCGGTTAGTCTTGAACTAATATTGAAAGTAGGGTAATTACCTGTTATGTCAGGATGAAGATAAGCGGCTATCTTGACATCACTTGTTGAAACATACCTGCCAGCCCATTTTTCGATAAGATGCTTTACTGGGTAAAATCTGGAACATGGATTTTTAATTTTGACCTGCGCATCTAGCCACTGATACGCAATTCTAACGCAGTCGTTGTGTTCATGGTAAGCATCCAGCAATTCTCATTATGGCATCCAGCGCCTAAAATAGCCTACCGAATCCCCATTGAAACCTAATTTATGAGCACACCCTTTGGATTAAACGCGTTGACCTTTAGTGACGTAATCAAGCAATTGCGCCTAACTTTTGAA
>CAJAVP010000127.1 GCA_903945375.1 uncultured Methylococcaceae bacterium
GACAACTTACTTGTGCTTTGATAGCTGGGAGCATCTGCTCGATTTTATGTTGGAGGGCTGGTCTCATAATCCGAAAAACTCAATTGTCCGACCCCGAAAGCCGGAAATAGGATAGCTTGGGGTCATAATGAGAATTGCTGCTCGCCCCTTTGTCTTAGTGATTGATGCCACGGTTTGTGGTACGTCTCGTGCAGAAATGCTAGATGCATCTTTGGCAGAATGCTTTTCTGATATTCCCCGCATAGTTTTGATGTCGCTGGGTGACGGCGAGACCATAGGACGACTTCGTGCATCAAGCTCGAATACACATATCTGGGAAATGCGTATTGGTGATCAACGGCTAATTGATCCATTATCAACACCTTTATGGCAAATGCGTTTAGGACAAATTGATGATCAAACTGCTAATGCTGAATTTAAATTAGCCTTTGATCGCTTTCTTGAATTACGGCGCGACTTAGAAAAATCCAAAGATACCGCCCTAAAACAGAAGCTGGCCGTGCTTGGGAAAGTGCTACGTAGTCTGAATGAACTCGTAGTGCCTCTGGATAGGCTAGAAGAGACGCTAATCAAAGCCACACGTCCAGGAATGTTTCCAATCAGATGCCTATCACGTTGGCTGGAAATTGCAGAGCAAAAAACTTGCAAGCATAGAGAAACTCAAGCGAAGATTGATATTCTAGCGCGACAACTGGCTTCTTTATATGAATTACTACGGAAGTCTGTCACTGGCAAGGCCGAAGCTCTATTGACCAAACTCAAAGCACCTCGACTAAAAGGGCAACCTATCATGGTGCTCTGTGGTACTAGCCCTGAAGCGTTAGCACTGGAGAGTTGGTTAGATGATTGTCTTGAGACTGATTGGATAGAATCAACATATATTGTCGCTATGGATGGAGTTAAAACGAACCGTCAGCAGCGCAAACAAGTGCATGAAGTGATTATTACCGGCGCATTATGGCCAAGCCGCCAGCATTGGCTGGCTACACCCTGCCAGTTGATGATAATTTTTGCCTATCCCTATGAAATAGGGTTTATTGAACGTCAAATTGCTAATTGGCAGGCATTATATTTCAATGCGAGCATTACTGATGGCGACAAATGTCACTTGTGGTCATTGAATTGGCCACAAGGCACTCGTTGCTTGGATATAGGAATCAGTAACGAAAAAATTGAAGTCAATACAGAAGTGCTGCGCGGGAAAGGACAGTATCCGCAGTATGCAATTAAGACGACTATACCCATTGATCCGTCAATGGATGATTGGTTGGATCTGCTATTAGCAGATCCAACAGAACCGGATACAAGTGCCAGTGAAGGTGATGCGCTTAATAAAGACTTAATGTGGATTGAAACTGAGGAACATGAGCATTACCTTCCATGGGTTGAGTCTCATCCTGTACTAGTTCTCAAGGACAAAGATATCGTTCCCACCTTGCCAGAATTTCTAAAAGAAGATGACCAGATCATTCTTCTAAAACATACAAATGAGCGTATTGCTACACAGGAAAAACTGTTCGAACTACTTGTGGCCGAATCTGAGGGCCTACAGCAGTTCATCAAAGTTGCCGATCGATGGCAAGTTCTGGTTGATAAAGTTGCCAAAAAATATCGACCGTATCAGGTGCAACCCCACCTTTGTAAGGAAGGAGTTAAAGTTGGAGATGCAGTTATAGCCAGATGGTACAAACATTGGGTATATGGACCACGTGACCGCATTGCTGTCGTGGTATTCGCCCGCCTTGCTGGTGAGAATGAGCCAGAAAAGATCGGTAAGTATATTGCGAATGGAATCGAGCAGGTACGTACTGCACATCAGCATATTGGGAAACAGCTTCGAAAAGCATTATTGGAACGTGGAAAGGGAGCGTCTGAAATCACCATCGGCTCAACGACCTTAGATATGGTGGCGTTTGATGACATGATTGAGATTTGCACAGTCAAGCGAATTATTATGCCAGAGGTTCAAGTCGTTGCCACAATAAAGGCTGCTTCGATGCAACGCATATCTGAAGACATCTGCAACAAGTATCCAGGTCGACTCTATTTCACACCATCAGCACAAAAGTCAATGCGTGGTGCCGTATACCGTGATATGGACAAATTCCAGATTTGTCTTGAGCTAATGTCCACTAATTTGTATGACCACTATCGTTACAAAAAAACACGTATGCATGAAGTTCTGCTCAAATTTACTGCTGTATATATCGAATTCGAACCGATGATGTCCAGTGTCACGATGGGGCGATTTGGTGGGAATACGCAATACAAAAATCGAAATGTAGACATGAACAAGCACTTCTGCCTAGGCAATGCCCGCGACAAGACACGTACGCTACGCATTCATTTTGAGTGGGATGAGGAAGAAAATATGATAGTCATCCATCACGCAGGTGAGCACCTGACCACATCCCAATCGTAAGGATCAAATATGACAACTCTCAGTTACCTTGATGAAATGCGACTTACATCTCATTTTCTTGATGTTTTGCGACTACGTTTAAGTGACAAGGCAACAGATGCCCTACCGCTTGAAGGAAAAATGTATGATGGAGTAGGGGTTAATTGACCGTTGCGGCCTGGCAAGGCTGCATAAACTAGCGGGTGTCAATCCCGCCCAGGTAATCGCTAGCCACGAGCCTGGTATCGAGCCTTGCAGGCATATCGGTAACGATGTGCTTGATGCGTAGGCACGAAAGGAAGCGAGGCGCAAAGGTAACAGGTGAAGCTGACGGTCAAAAACGTAGATAATTCCTGTGGAACTTTAGAGCCTTTTGTTGATTAGCCACCCCTGATTTACAAAGTTACAGAGGATGTCGTGCGTTTTGAGCGTACCGGTAAACATTCTGATTTATTTTAAGAATAGTCAGGGTGGATTGAGTGGTCAATAGCGGCAGGTAATGGAAACCGATATAATCCCCGCAATCGGTGTACAGCCACAGCCAAGGGAGTGACCCTCATGATTGACGCATTGATCAGCGGAAAGTTAATTAAAGACCCCTCATTACGAATTGGGCAATCCGGGAAACCCTTTGCACAATTCATGATAAGCGTCCATATCGGTGAAGATGAGCCGATTGTGGTTAGCGGGATTGCCTTTGCTGAGGTGGCTGAAAGAATTGCCCTGCTTAAAAAGGGAGATCCATTGTCTGTCGTGGGTTCGCTAAAACCCACGGAATGGGCTGATAAGAACACTAACGAAACCAGACATGGCTTATCTGTCATTGTAAATGGTTCATTGTCCCCTTACGACATCAAGAAGCGTAAACCCAAACCCACGCCTACATCGAAAGGTAAGCCTAATCTTGAACTCGACTTTGATGATGAGATTGCCTTTTGAACTTTAGATAGCCATTTACCCGATAAGGAAATCAGCGATGATTAAATCAGAATTCATCACCGCCTTAGCTAAGAAGCAACCCCACCTAGAAAAAGAGGCTGTTGAAGCCGCAGTAAATTGTATGTTGGAGCAAATGGCAGATGCCCTAACCCAAGGTCAACGGATTGAAATCAGAGACTTTGGCAGCTTTGATCTGAATACCAGACCTGCGCGTCAGGCACGTAATCCAAAGACGGGTGAAACATTGCAAAAGTTAGCCACAGTGGCTATTCATTTTAAGCCTGGAAAAGAAATGCGGGACAGAGTTAATGCCTCGCGTGAATGCTGTGATATTAATGGATTGGTATGACCTAACGCTTAGCTTATTTTACAATTTCTGGGGATGGTTATTATAGAATAAATCAGAGTGTGTCCCTGTACGGATAAAAGTTATTGTGTTGGTTTCATTATCCAATATATTACTGCTTATATCGTACATTACGTACACAAATATGCCTCAATGAACAGAGGCGATAATGGAGAACAAAATGGACCGAGAATTGTTTGGTGATGATTGTCATTATTACTCTAGACCTAATGTACCAGAAAGACAGATAGGTGAATATTGGGATACCGACATTGAAAGGAGGATTCGTAATTTACTTACATCGCAACAGGCTGATGTAAAGGAAAGGGTTGAGCATACCTGCAGGCAGTTTAACCCAATAATTCGTGACCATTTGAGATCAGAAACAGCCTTGAGGCTTTCACTGGGTGATCGAAGGCAATCTGTACCCTATCAGGTGGTTGATGGTATTCCCATATCATTGGCGAGAAAACTAGAAGAGCTACCTGATCCTATTCTTCTTATCTTATTGCAAAATAGGTGGTTATTGAAAAATGGTGAATCAGCTTTAAATCTCTTACAAAACCATTTACATAGTATTTTTAGGATTCTTGATAAAGAAGATTCAGGAGAAGGAGAAGCCCTGAGAACTTCAAGTTTTTTCATTAAGGAGATACTTGATAAGCTTGATACATTTAAGCTTCAAGACATGATCAAGGATATTAATGAAGACGTTCTTGGTGCTTATTTTTTTAGGGTGCCGACAATACAGATTTATTGGATGCCAATTGCAATTGTGGCAGGACTACTTGATGTTTCAGTAGAAAGCCTTAGCTTTGTAGTTTTGACCCATGAATTGTCCCATGCATATACTCACATTGGCTTAGATATTGATGGTGGGCAATGGAATACTGATAAATTTGCTAATACAAGCAAAATGATTGTTGAGGGACTTGCGCAGTTTTACACAGAAAGCGTCTGTCGCAAGCATGAAAATCGCCAACCTGATGTTCTCACTGCCTTTAATAAATTCCTTGAAAAGCAATCAGAGCCATATACTCATTTCAAAAACTGGCCGCAAGAGCATGCCGCTGAAGTCGTCCGGTTTTCGATGATCTCAACAAGGTCAAATAATATTTGTCATTACGATAGGTTTATTGATGAACTTAATGATAATAGTAAAAAAATAAAGCAGTAATAATTACTTTGTTTTCAGCTAATCGCTGGTTTAAAAAAACTTGTATTTAAAGCGATTGAGCAAGCAAATGAGAGTGGCGTTGGTGCATAAACTCTCAAATGCTATAAACTATCGCCCAAAAGCAACCGTACCGGAGAATTATCATGACCAGCCAGTCCGAATCAAACGCCATTCCTAACGAAGAAAGCCGACCAAAAAGTAAATGGAAAGTGAC
>CAJAVP010000128.1 GCA_903945375.1 uncultured Methylococcaceae bacterium
TCGACAAAGTACCGGGAATAGGTACAAAAACCCTTGAAAAACTCAAAGCCGACCTGTTACTCACCGACACCCCAGAAGCCAGCCCCGCAACAGAGTCAAGTAAAGCGGCTAAAAAATAAACCAATAGCAACCCGATAATCGGATCAAAACATAAAGCTAGCAACACCGAAGTCATGGTTGCTGATGCTCCTAGTGATGAAAAAGCTACTCACACAGTATGCCCGATATGGGTAGCGGGGACGGCATGATGTAATCCTGCCGTCTTAAAGAAAACACAAAGCCCCGATTGCAAGTTGTGCAGTCGGGGCTTTTTAATTGCCATTAAAAACGGCAAAGGCTTGTTTTTTGAAATTTATTGCTCGTACTATCTCATCATACAGCGTCTATAACAATCCTGACTACCTTCGCGTTGACCGCATAAGTTATTGCAATCATTGCTACGATTATCAATTTGTTTGCCTTTGCCATCAGCAAGTGCTAAAAACTGTACATCATGGTTATCATAACTCCTCAAAACAGAACTTAAATCTGCCCCACCAACGTTGTTTTGTTGAGTAGGGGACGAATCTGCCAAAACTGTTGCACTTGAAAGCGCAAGCATCAATCCAAGCAGAAAGGGCTAATCATTTTTTTCATGGCGTTCTCCTGAATTTGTACAAAATGTCATTGCCTTTTTAAGGCAATCAAATTCTAAATCCTTACCCATTCTGCTACAATCAAGCCACATTCCATATTAAAAATCGTTAGGACTCCATACTTATGTCAGTAAATGAAAAAATACGATTGGTAAGAGAAACCAAAGGCTGGACGCAAGAAGAGGTTGCAGAAAAATTGCAAATGTCGAACAACGGCTACGGCGATATTGAACGCGGTGAAACCGACATAAAATTATCTCGTCTATTGCAACTTTCTGAATTATTTTAAATGAAACCCGCTGATCTATTTGAGCCGAGTGACAAAATCAGCAATGTTAACTTTAAAATAAATAGACAGCGCAATAGTTTTTACGTGAGTTCATCTAATGAAATTGAAACACAAAAAATTATTATTGAACAAAAAGATAAAGAAATTGCATTGTTAAAACGAATCATTGAGCTGATGGAATCAAAAAATGTTGTGGGGGACATCAATGAAAAAATCGACAACGACAAAGAGGACAATAAATGAATGCCTTAACTTTTAATGATGTCCGTCAGCATTTGGTCGACATCATGCGAGCCGTCAATGATGAACACGACCGCCAGATCTATCGTCATTATGTCGCTGGAAGATTATTAACGTCTTGAAAAAACGGCTTATTTATTAAGAAATACTGCGTGGTTAAATTTTCAAGGAGAGGAGGAGAGACTATCTCTATTGGCAATCAACAGACAGTGGGATGCTAAACGCATTAACCTGTTAATCAAAGAAATAGAACGTGAACCATTTGCTAGTAAAGTCCGGATTTTGGTCAAGGCGTATCGATTCAGAGCAGCGTTTGGTTGATGCCTATGAAGATGATGCTGTATTGACTCTATAACAGTTTCTCCTAATACTAAACAACAGTCCCATTAGGCTAAAAAATTAACCCTATCTCCTCATGAAAATCTCATTAAATAGCCAAATTTTTCTCGGTGCGCTGCTGGGCATTCTGCTCGGTTTGCTCTTTTCAAACTTAGGCGCAGACAACAGAATCACCCAAAATGGGCTTTACGTGAGTGAACTCATTGGCAGCGTTTTTATTGATTTGCTGAAAATGATCTTGGTGCCGCTAGTTTTTACTTCCATTGCGGTAGGTGTTGCTAACTTACGGGTACACCAACAAATGCACCGTGTATGGATAGCAACGCTACTATTTTTCGTCAGTTCAATGGCGATTGCTATTTTATTAGGTCTTGGTGCAGCCAATCTCTTTGAGCCGGGCAAAGGACTCAGCCTAGATTTATTCCATAACGCGTTGCAGCACTTTGAAAGTAAACAAATGGATGTTCACGAATTTATACGCCATTTTTTGCATAGTTTATTTATCAATCCGTTTGCGGCATTAGCGCAAAGCAATATTTTAGCGATTGTTATTTTTGCGCTATTTGTTGGTATTGCCATTGTCGTAGGTGGTAATCGTTACCGTAATTTATTGGTTTTATTGCAAGAAATACTGGAATTGACACTAAAGATCGTCGCATGGATTATGCGCCTATCACCGCTGGGCATCCTAGCCTTACTGGCCCAACTGATCGCCAATCAAAATCTGGCGCTGCTGGCGAGCTTGGCTAAATTCGTGGCGGTGGTGTTAGGCACAACGTTTTTACATGGTTTTATCGTCTTACCGCTGATTTTGTTCATCATGACCGGCAAACAGCCGCTGTGGTTTTTGCGTAATGCTCGCGAAGCCTTATTGACAGCTTTTGCCACCAGTTCCAGTTCGGCAACCTTGCCCGTCACGCTGCGTTGTGCACAGCAGCGGTTGCATGTAAACACCGATATTGCTGGCTTTGTCATTCCACTAGGCGCGACCGTCAACATGGATGGAACGGCGTTGTATGAAGCCGCCGCCGCTTTGTTTATTGCCAATTTAACCGGTGTTGAATTAGATTTAACTCAACAACTGATTGTTTTTGCAACCGCAATGATTGCTGCCATAGGGGCGCCAGGCATTCCCAGTGCAGGTATGGTGACGATGGTGATGGTTTTACAAGCCGTAGGCTTACCGGCGGAAGCCATTGCCATTTTATTGCCCATTGATCGATTATTAGACACCTTGCGAACTTTAGTTAATGTGGAAGGCGATATGGTCGGCAGTTTGATTGTGCAAAAAGTGACCCAACAGCCACGTTCAACCGTATGACCTTAAGATTTGGATGCTCTTACCCATTGCACTAAGATTACCTAATCAACAACCCACACCAACCGAGTTCATCATGAAAAAATTTATCAACCAAATTAATTCCTTACTGGATGACAGCTTAACCGGCTTCGCCAAAGCCCACGCCGATATTATTCGCTTGAATAAGCAACCCTATTTTATTACCCGTTCACAGCCCAAAACCGCCGGTAAAGTCGCTCTTATTTCCGGCGGAGGTTCTGGACATGAACCCTTGCACATTGGCTTTGTCGGCGCGGGGATGTTAGATGCGGCTTGTCCCGGACAAGTCTTCACTTCACCAACGCCTGACCAAATGCTGGCCGCCGCGCAAGCCGTTGAACAAGGCGGTGGCGTGTTATTTATTGTCAAAAATTACGCCGGCGATGTGATGAATTTTGAAATTGCTGCCGAGATGCTGGACTGCCTTCAGGCAACTGTTTTAGTTGATGACGATGTCTCGTTCCCCAAAACACACAGTACCGGACGACGCGGTGTGGCAGGGACATTAATCGTTGAAAAAATCCTAGGAGCTGCTGCCGAACAAGGCGCGGATTTGGCTTATTGCCAAGCGTTGGGTGAAAAAGTCAGTCGCGCAACGGCCTCATTGGGTGTCGCTTTAACGAGTTGCACCGTCCCCGCTTTAGGCAAGCCAACGTTTACTATCGACGACACAGAAATGGAAATGGGTGTTGGCATTCATGGCGAGCGTGGCAGGGCAACCGTCTCATTAAGCCACGCCACTGACATTGTTGAGCAACTCTGTCACGCTATTGAAGAAGACTTACAGCCGCAAAAAAATCAAAGCGTGTTGCTACATATCAATGGGTTTGGTGCAACACCTTTAATGGAACTCTATTTGATTTACGAATTGGCGGCACAGTATTGGCAACAACGCGGTATTCACATTGTCCGCTCATTAGTTGGCAATTACACCACGTCGTTAGATATGGCGGGCTGCTCAATCACGCTAACGCTGTTGGATGATGAGCTACTGCGTTGGTGGGATGCGCCCGTACATACCAGTCATTTACGCTGGGGTTGCTGACAAAACATCAATCACCGCCGCAATCATTAATTGACTGGTTTTAGCCCCTGCATCAATATGCCCTAAGCTGCGTTCTGCCAAAAATGACGCACGACCTTTGGTCGCCAGCATATCGCGGGTGGCTTCCACGCCAGTTACGGCAGCACAATTAACCCTCTCAAAGAGTTTAGGCATCGGCTCTGCATTGACCATCGCTTCATGTAAAACAACGGCAACCGGTACCAAAACATCGAGCATCGTTTTTTCACCCACATCCGCTTTACCGCGCAACTTTACCGCGTCAACACCTTGTGCAAATGCGTTAGTAAAATTTACTAAATCTAAGGGTTTATCTTTTGCCGCTTTACTCATCGTGACAAATAAAGTCCCAAAGAGTGAACCGGATGCACCGCCTACAGTAGACATCAGCGTCATACCAATTTTTTGCAACGCGACCGACCAATCCAATACCACTAACTCGTCACGTTGTGTCATCAGCGCCTGTAAGCCACGCTGTAAATTAATGACATGATCGCCATCACCAATCGCCTGATCTAAAGCCGTGACCGCTTCAGCATGATATTCAATCATTGTATTAACCGCCTCAATCAATTGAGGCATCCTAGAAATAATGAGCATATTAAGTCCTTAGTTATCATGGGGATATGAATGTTTACATGGATATTTTACACCGCTCCAAAATAAAAAAGGCCGGCATGACCGGCCTTTTCGATAGTGTAAACCTTAACGGATTAATTCAACGGCTTTTTCAACCGCTTTTTGCTTAACTTGTTTCTTAATAGCTTTAGGGGCATTTTCTACGGCATTGACGGCTGCTTTGCCCGTCTTAACCGCTTGGTTTGCTGCTTCAACTTGCTTAACCGCTTCTGGGGCAACAGCTGTAGCGGTTGATTTTGCCGCTTGTTCCGCTATGCCGCCTAGCAAACTTTGCTCGGCAAATGCAGTGTTGGAAATAAATAACATCGTTCCTAATAAAATAGCTTTGTTTTGCATGGTGTTAATCCTGTTCTGGTGTTGAATGAACTTATAGGATATCACTGCGAAACTTAATGGCGAATTAATGGCGAGTTAATTCGCTAAATTGTAATTGTTCAGCCCCTTCTCTAAATGAATGAGATAACGTCATCTCGGCAGGGATTCGCTATCGCGGTCTACGGCTCCGGCAATCCCTGTCGGTATGACGACTTAGCTGAAGCATCTTGCTAATCAGGAATAGTAATTGGTTTGGTATCACTGTTTTTTTTGGTTTAGCCATCAGTTATTGGTAATCGGCAAGGATACGATCATAAATTTATTTTTCTAAATAGCAGATTACCTCCATAATTTTAATGTTTTCATGAGCCTGTAATAAATAACCACTATAAAGCGACAAATCTATCTTAGTTATTAAGTTAGTAACATGTTTTTTTGTAAAAAAACAGAAATTGAAATACTAAAATTTCTTTACAAGGAATTCTAGTATTTCCAACTCCTTTGTTTTTAAAGGTATCAGGTATCCTTATGTTAAAAAAAATCCAAGTTAGAGATCTTGTGATGGGCATGTATATTCACGAAGTTTGTTGCAGTTGGATGGATAATCCTTTTTGGCACAACTCCTTCCTACTCACTAATAAAAAAGATCTTGGCACTTTCTTTGATCATCGCATTAAAGAAGTCTGGATTGATACCAGAAAAGGTGTGGATACCTGCAATAAAACAAAAATCGTTTTGTTGGAAGAAGAAAATAGACAAATTGATTCAACTTTAGCAAAAATTGCTGATCAGCAACCAACGTTTGTCCAAAAAGTGTCGTTGTCCGAAGAATTAGTCAAAGCCCAACAAATACTGTCTAATATTACAAAAGATGCTGTGATAGCCTTTGAAGGTACACGCAAAGGTCATCCAGTAAATATTGAACAACTAGCGGGTATGGTTGATCAATTGAAAGGTTCAATTCTACGAAACCCGGATGCCATTCTGGGATTAGTCAGACAAAAATCTGCGACGAATTACGACTACATTCATTTGGTCGGAGTGAGTAGTTTAATGATGGCTCTCGGCAGACAGCTTGACTACGATAATGAAACGATAAAAGAATTAGGGATGGCGGGTTTTCTTCTTGATATCGGCAAAAGCTTGTTACCAAACCAAATTGTACACAAAACAGGGAAATTAACACTGGAAGAGTTTAACCTGTTAAAAACCCACACTCAAAAAGGCTGGGAGTTTTTAAAATTATCAAAAGGAATTAGCGATATAGCCTTAGATGTGTGCCTGCATCATCACGAGTGTATAGATGGAACTGGATATCCAGATCAACTCGCGGGTGACAAAATAGGGACTTATGCCCGAATGGCTTCAATTTGTGATGTCTATGATGCCATTTCATCCAACCGCTGCTATAACTCAAGCTGGGAACCCGCCGAATCGCTTCGCAAAATGACAGAGTGGAAAAAAGGGAAATTCGACGACGATATCTTTGGCGCATTTGTTAAAACTATCGGCATTTATCCATCAGGTACGTTAGTCAAATTAAAATCAGGTCGTCTCGCGGTGGTCGTAGAGCAGACCGAAACGAGCCTATTAAAACCCATTGTCAAGGCCTTCTTTTCAACCTCTACCAAAGTACATGTTTTTCCTGAATTGATTGATTTATCCCGTTCATCCGACACCATAATTGCCAAAGAAGACCCTAAGTCATGGGGCTTTGATCTGATGAAAATTGCTTATGCCTAAGTTCATGGATTTAATTTCCTTGCCCAAAACATCACATTGGATCAACTGATAACAATGCCTAGAACTAAATTTGTTTCATCGTAATATTGAGCGTTGCGATTCGATACGCAATTTGGCGAGGTGTCATATTTAACAATCGCGCCGCTTTAGCTTGCACCCAACCACTTTGCTCTAAAGCGGCAATGACGCGCTCACGATCATCTAAGTTTTCACCATTAATATCCACGGATGGTGGTTTAGGTTGTTTGGCGGTTAAGCCGGCATAAACCACAACATTTTCTAAGCCGGTGCTGACCATGACATCACGATCAATAATCCCATTGGGGCTCATGATAGCCGCCCGCTCCAAACAATTGGCTAACTCGCGGACATTGCCCGGCCAATCGTATTTCATCAGAATACGGATAGCACTTTCTTTAATTTCTAGGGGGCGTCCGCCTTGCTGTTCCGAAATACGCGCTAGCAAAAATTCGGATAACGCTGGTATGTCTTCACTGCGATCACGCAGCGGCGGCATATTGATTGGCATGACGTTTAGACGATAATACAAGTCTTCACGAAATTTTCCCTCAGTGACCTCTTCTTCCAGATTGCGATTGGTGGCGGCAATAATACGCACATTCACTTTAATGGTCTGAATACCACCGACTCGCTCGAATTCACCTTCTTGTAACACACGCAACAACTTGGCTTGAAACGAGGCAGAAATTTCACCTATTTCATCCAAAAATAAAGTGCCATTATTGGCCAACTCAAAGCGACCTTTGCGCTGGTTGATGGCGCCACTGAAAGCCCCTTTTTCGTGCCCAAACAATTCAGATTCCAATAAGGTATCTGGTAATGCGGCACAGTTGAGTTTAAGAAAAGGGCCGCTGGCACAACCCGAGTTAAAGTGAATGGCATTGGCGACGACTTCTTTACCTGTGCCTGATTCTCCTCGTATCAGCACCGTGGTGTTCCATTTAGCGACTTGGCGAATGAGCTCAAATACTTTCAGCATTGGGGGTGAGTGCCCGATGATGTTTTCAAATCGGTAGTTTTTAATTAAGGCTTGCTTGAGTTGATCACGCTCACTTTGCAGACTGCGTTGTTTGCGCTCAATAATGCGTAACATTTTTACACTTTGAGCAATGAGGTTTGCAATCATCTCCATAAATCTAGCGCGTTCACCTAAGAACAGACTATTATCTGGCTGCGCGGCTAATACACCAATGGTATCACCTTGCTCAATATAAATCGGCGAACCAATAAAAGGTAACTCTGGCTCATAAAGCCCCAAACGACCTAAAAAGCGTGGTTCGTCGGCAATTTTTTCAACCACAATCGTACAACCTTCATCCAAAATGGCGCCCATTACGCCTTCGCCCGGATGATAACGTATCGCTTGTGTGAGCTGGCTGTCGGCATTAGCATGTACGGCACTGACAATAAGGCTATCGCTTTCAATTTCTTTTAAGGTAATCATGCCGGAGCGCATACCTGAGCGTTTGTGAAGTAACTCCAGCACCGCTTGAAGTTTGCTGTGCAAGTCATGTGTACTGTTGAGTACTTGACTGATGAGGTAAAGCGTATCCAGCTCCGCTTCAATGATTTCGGTTCGTTCACGCATTAGTTGTCTCCGTATGAGTCACGTTCGGATTTCTGTGCGTAACGACTACCCTCATGACTCAAAAATACTGGCTTATCTGTGTTTCGTAACAGGGGAAAGCTGATTTTAATTCGGCAGCCTTGGTCGTAACTGGGGTCAATATCAATAAAACCGTGATGTTGATTGACAATTTCTTTGGCTATCACCAAGCCCATTCCAGCTTTTTGTCCACCATTAGGGCGGGTTGTATAAAACGGCTCAAAAACACGACTCCGTTTATCTTCGGGAATGCCAGGACCACTGTCTTCAATACTGACATATAACAACTCACTATCGGCATCTGTGCTGATACGAATCAGTGACGGCTCACCAGACGGTAAATCACTGACGGCATCAATTGCGTTATCGAGTAATTGGTTGAATAAAACTCGCAAACGGTTTTCTGAGCCTAATATATTGGGTAACTCGGTTAACGGTTGCCATTGTAAATCAATACCCAGACTCCAAATGCGTTGGTCATTAAGCAGCAGCACTTCGTGCAATATTTTATTGAGATTTACAGAAACCAAGGTCGTTTGTAAAATTTCTGGAATACAATTTTGCATGGTCATGATAGCCTCTTCGCCGGATTGCTGAATTTGTTGCAATATTTGTAACAACCCTGCGTTTTGTGCATCGTTTTTGTGCTTAAGAATTTGCTCCGCCGCCCTAATTTGGTTCATTGGCATTTGGATTTGATGAATAGCACCTAATAGAGTTTCACGAATACCACGTACACGCTCATCTTCAGACATGATGGTTTTTAGCGTTTGAATATGTAATGCCTCCATGTGTTGGCGTTGCCGCGTAATATCAGTAATAGTTAGCACTAAATACGGTTTGGCTGTCTTATCAAAAAAGGCATCCGCCTCGACCGCATTCTCCTTAAACCAATTACCGGCACAAGAAAACCATTTTGCTCTGCGTCCTGCTTTGCTCTCTATTTTAAACTCGCGGTTACTAAAACCTTGTTGATTGCTCTGCAAGTTGCGCCATTCCTCGCGCATTTCTTCACGTAATAAATGTAAAAACAGTGCTGCCGGTTCACCCCTGTCTAAATCGGTTATGAGTGCTTTGTAATTATGATTATCGAGAATGACCCTATCTTGCTCATCAATCACCACCATCGCCATCGGTGCCGCATTAATTACCGATTCATTGAGTAATTTTTGATTAATAATGCGCTGCTCGGCTTCGTGAGTCTTGGTGATATCTCGGTGCATACCTAGGTAATGAGTGATTTTGCCGCACTCATCCAAGATGGGGGCAACCGTCAAATCGGCGATATAACGGCAACCAGATTGATGGCGATTGCATAGTGTGCCGCGCCATATTTTTTTGTTACGGATGGTTTGCCACAAATCGTCATACACCGTACGAGGTGTGCGCTGGTCGGAAAGAATAGCCTCATTTAATCCCAATATAGCCTCTGCCTGATAGCCAGTGACCACTGTAAATTCTTGATTAACATATAATATATTCGCTTTTTTATCAGTGATAGAAATAGCGATAGGGACTTGTTCAACGGTTTCTATAAACAGTTGATAAGGCATTGCGTCGTTAAACGTGAGAGGCGCAAGCGCGGATTCCGTAACAGTATGTTCTTTTAAGAACTCTAATGAGCATTTTTTCATATATCGACCTAGCACTAGGAATAGTTTTGCTTTGGATTTTACAAGCAATAATAACGCCATCATCACGCGGGTAATTGTACTCTGCCATTCTACACTCGCTTCAATGGCAGAGTGGGCGAGTAGCAAAACGTGCTTTCCACGAAATTTTGGGAAATATTTCGCCCTATTTTTGAAAAAGAGGGACTGAAAAGGAAGTTATCTAAAAAAGCCTACTCTAAATTTTTCTTTTTCGGCTACTAGCATAAAGCGGGACATAGTCAGCAATTCTCATTATGACATTCAACGTAAATGAGGAGAGCAGGCTCTGCCTGCAAGTCAATACGTGCAAGCAGAGCTTGCTCCCCACACGTCATAACCTATTCACGCTGCTCTATGCTAAATGGGTAGCTTCTTTTTCAAAGAAGGCTCAGTGAATAAGGACGAATTTGTCAGTTTTCCAACAAAATATTTTTCATATTTACACTAACTGTCAGCATTGACACAAGACAGATTGCAGTTTTTAAAGAGCATCACTTCTCATTAGTCGTGCTAGAGCGTTGTGACAACGCGGTTATCTGTCCAATGATTGTGTTGACGACAATTATGTGATTGTTTGGCATATTTACTGCTAAAACTTGAGGTAATGATTGTCTAGCCCTTCGCTTGCCTTGGGAATTCACCGTGACTGACTATTTACTACTCTTATTAGGTACCGCTCTCGTTAACAACGTGGTACTGGTTAAATTCCTTGGCTTATGTCCATTTATGGGTGTGTCGAAAAAACTCGATTCTGCTTTGAGTATGGGGCTGGCGACGACCTTTGTTTTAACTTTGGCGGCAATGACCAGTTGGTTATTGGAGCATTTTATTCTTGCGCCGCTGCATATTGAGTTTTTACGCATCTTAGCATTTATTTTGGTCATCGCTGCTGTTGTGCAGTTTACCGAAATGGTGGTGCATAAAACCTCGCCCGTGTTGTATCAGATACTCGGCATATTTTTACCCCTCATTACCACCAATTGTGCCGTACTTGGGGTGGCTTTACTCAACGTGCAAGAGCATTACGGTTTTATGCAAAGCTTGATTTTTGGCTTTGGCTCTGCTCTGGGTTTTACCTTAGTTATGGTGTTGTTTGCGGGCTTACGCGAGCGTTTAGCTCTCATGGCTGTGCCCGCCCTATTTGCCGGAACGCCGATTGCCTTTATCACCGCTGGCATATTGTCACTGGCTTTTATGGGGTTTGCCGGACTCTATACCAAATAGACCGACTAACCCAATATGAATTAATCCAAATAACGGCTTGAGAAAAAACCATGTACGTTTTCTATGCAATCATTAGCTTGACCGGTTTAGGCTTGTTACTGGGCTTGTTGCTCGGTATCGCGGGCAAATATTTAACCGTTGAAAGTAGTCCAATTGTTGACGAGTTGGAAGCCATGCTGCCGGGTTCTCAATGCGGGCAATGTGGCTATCCCGGATGTCGCCCAGCGGCTGAAGCTTTGGCGGAAGGAAACGCACCGGCGACCTTATGTCCGCCTGGCGGGAGTGCACTAGCCGAGCAAATTGCACTGCTGTTGGGACTGGATTTAAATTTGCAGGATGTACAAGAGCCTGAGCTATTGGTCGCTCGCGTCAGTGAGGCCACTTGTACTGGCTGCACCCGGTGTTTCAAAGTGTGTCCAACCGATGCCATTGTCGGCGCACCTAAGCAAATTCACGCCGTGGTTGCTGATGCGTGTATTGCCTGTAAGCGCTGCGTGGAAGTTTGTCCGACCGAGTGTTTACAAATGCACCCTATTGAAATCACCTTACGCAATTGGCGTTGGACTAAGCCTAAACTGAGTGTATCGGAGAGTGTGCCATGCTAACAGGTTTAACATCTACACGTATCCGAGGTGGCGTTCATGCCGAAGAACGTAAAGCCAATACGGCAATACAATCGATTGTGACCGACTTTCCTTTGCCCAAAACGCTTTATATTCCCTTGCAACAACACGTTGGTAAACCTGCCGAGCCATTAATTCGTGTGGGCGAGCAGGTTTTAAAAGGTCAATTATTGGCTTACAGCCAAGGGATGATTTCTGCTCCCGTTCATGCACCTAGCTCAGGGGTCATTTTGGATGTCAACGACTATCCTGCCCCACACCCTTCTGCCTTACCTATTCGCATGATTGTTCTGGCTACCGATGGTAAAGAAGAATGGCTTAAAACACCGGAATTGGGTGATCCGTTTCAACTCAAGCCAGAAGATATCAGTTTACGGGTCGGAGCGGCGGGCATTGTCGGTTTGGGTGGTGCCACATTTCCGACGGCGGTAAAGTTGAATATGGGACGAGAAAATCGGATTGATACCCTGATTATCAACGGTGCGGAATGCGAACCCTATCTCAGTTGTGACGATAGACAAATGCAAGAACGCAGTGAACAAATTATTGACGGTGTGCGCCTGATGCTGCATGGCATGGAGACGCATCGAGCGGTAGTGGCAATTGAAGACAATAAACCACACGCTTTTGCCGCCATGTCAGCAGCCGCTGCGCCGTTTACAGAAATAGAAGTTATCCAAATTCCGACACGCTACCCAATGGGCTGGGATAGACAAATGATTCGTTATGTCACGGGACGCGAAGTGCCTGTAGGTTGTCGCTCATCAGAAATTGGGGTCACTATTCATAATGTCGGTACGGCTTATGCCACCCATAAAGCCATTCGTCATGGGCAAGCCCTCGTCAGTCGTGTCATAACCGTTTCTGGTGGCGCGGTCGCTCGCCCGATGAACGTTGAAGTGCCGCTGGGAACGTTAATTACCGAATTGTTTAATTTTTGCGAAGTCGATATCCAACAAACCGCTCGTATTGTAATGGGCGGCCCTATGATGGGCGATTCCTTGCCCCATGCTAATTTACCCACCGTGAAAGCCACCAGTGGCATTTTAGCGTTGACTTCAGCAGAATTAAAAAGCACCGATGAACAGCCCTGTATCCGTTGCGCCAGTTGTGTCAGTGTTTGTCCAGCGGGATTGCGTCCTTTGGATATGGCCAATAGGATTCGTGTCAACCAATTGGATGCGGCGGTTGATATCGGTTTGAAAGATTGTATCAGTTGCGGTTGCTGCTCTTACATCTGCCCTTCTAACATCCCATTAGTGCAGTATTTCAAATATGCCTCGGGTGAAGTTGCCGCAAGACAACAAGCACAACACAAATCGGAGCAGACTAAGCGCTTGATGGAAGCACGGCAAGCCCGTTTGGAGCGTATCGCTCAACAACAATTAGAAGACGAGCAAGCACGAATCGCCGCCAAAAAAGCTCGCGAACGTTTGCAAGCGGAACAACAGGAGTCTACGGCATGATGATTCACCACAAACCCAGCAGCGGAGCGCATATTGGCGTCAACAAAAGTGTTGGTCAAATTATGCGCTCCGTGGTATTCGCACTCATGCCCGCCACGCTTTTTGGCTTAGCGTGTTTTGGCTGGCCGGCTATCTTTTTATTTATTATTACCGTAGGCTCGGCGCTATTGTTTGAAGCGTTTTGTTTGCGTTTAAAAGGTCGCGCTATTCGACCAGTCCTCGATGATGGCTCAGCATTAGTCACCGGATGGTTGTTAGCCATGACCCTACCTCCTTGGGCACCGTGGTGGATTGGTGTAGTGGGCGCAGGTTTGGCGATTATTTTGGGCAAGCACGTCTATGGCGGTTTAGGACAAAACTTGTTTAATCCCGCAATGTTGGCACGTGTCGCACTGTTGATTTCTTTCCCGGTTGAAATGACCACTTGGGCAAATGTTTCACCGTTGTTTTTCTCTCAATCGCCTGGTTTGATAGAAAGCTGGCAGATTACGTTTAGCGGCTTAACGCAACTCGATGCGTATACCAGCGCGACGACTCTGGGACGCATCAAAACGGAATTTTCACAAAACCGATTGCTACCCGATATTCTGAGTGACTATTCAGCCGTCTTGAACTTTATCGGTTGGACACGCGGTAGCTTGGGAGAAACTTCCACTGTTTTGATGGGCTTAGGTGGATTTTGGTTAATTAGGGAAAAAATTATTCAATGGCAAATTCCGCTATCCCTATTAGCGACGGTCGCGCTATTAGCCACCATGTTTCATTGGTTTGACAGTGACCACTATGTCAGTCCCTTTTTACACCTGAATTCTGGTGCTTTACTCTGTGTCGCGTTTTTTATTGCAACCGATTATGTCACATCACCTAATACACCGACTGGACAATGCGTGTTTGGTGTCGGATGCGGTCTATTGATTTTTGTTATCCGAACCTGGGGGGCTTATCCAGAGGGCGCAGGTTTTGCAGTTTTACTAATGAATTCAGCCACGCCATTAATCGATCACTATATTCGACCTAGAATTTATGGGCGTGACCGTAAAGGTAAACCTTTGGAGATACCCAAATGAGCATTTTCAAAGCACTTATAACATTAAACCTTACCACGCTGAAAAGCCAAGCCTTGATTTATCTGGATTGGCTCAAAAAATGGCTAGAGCCTGCCAATCTGGCGCAACTGCGCCCTAAGCTGGAATTTCAAACTGGTGTATTAGCCGGCTTTGGTTTGCTTGCCAGTGTGTTGTTGGGCGTAACGCATTGCAGCACCGAGAGTGCTATTCAACGTCGTCTTAGCGAAGATTTACAACACTCTCTAGCGGAAGTTGTTCCCGCTGTGCTGCATGATAACAATATGCTTAATGACACCATAACGATTCCTTCTGCTGAATACCGCATTGCAGCGGAACAAACCTTGGTTTATCTTGCTAAAAAAGACGGTCAAGTGACTGCGGTTTGCTTCAAATTCACTGCGCCTGATGGCTATTCAGGTGCAATCAATATGATTATGGGGGTAGCTCGCGATGGCAGTCTCTTGGGTGTACGGGTGTTAAACCATAAAGAAACGCCGGGCTTAGGAGACAAGATTGAAGTCGCAAAATCCAACTGGATCACCCGTTTTGTCGGGTATTCATTGGATAATTTAAGCCCAGCGCAGTGGGCAGTAAAAAAAGATGGCGGTGAATTTGATCAATTTGCCGGTGCGACTATTACGCCGAGAAAGTCCGTACAAGCCATTTATCGCGGCTTACAGTTGTTTAAAGCACATCAGTCCGAACTCATTCAGCCTTAGGAGTATTCATCATGTTATCAGACACCTATCGAAAAATTGCTGCTGATGGTATTTGGCATAACAATATCGTTTTCGGTCAAAACTTAGCGCTATGTCCGCTACTCGCGGTTACCGGCACGGCAACCAATGGCTTGGGTATGGGTTTGGCGACACTGGTAGTGATTATTGCCTCAAATGGGCTGATTTCATTAGTGAGAAATCTTATTCCGGGTGAAATTCGCATTCCCATTTTTGTCTTGCTGATTGCCGCATTAGTCACCTTAGTTGATATTCTAATGAACGCGTGGGCACATGAGCTTTACAAAGTATTGGGGTTATTTATTGCCTTGATTGTAACCAATTGCGCCTTGTTAGGACGCGCCGAAGCCTTTGCATCCAAGCAACCGGTCAAAGAAGCATTATGGGATGGACTCATGATGGGCTTGGGCTTTTTACTGGTCTTGGTTGCCTTAGGAGCGGCACGCGAAATTAGCTCAACCGGAACATTGTTTGCCAATGCGTCTTTACTATTAGGTGAATCGTTCCGCTTTTTAGAAGTGACCGTTATTCCCGATTACAAAGGTTTTTTATTAATGGCACTGCCTCCGGGCGGTTTTATTATGGTGGCGTTTTTAATTGTTGGTAAACGACTGATTGATCAACGATTGGCACAAACTCAAAATCAAGTGCATTCGCAAGAACCTGACCTTTCCTTGGAGGCAACGCAATGAATGTAGGGGTCTGTTATGCCGAAGTGGATAGACAATTATGGCTGCGTTTAGAAGTGCCTGATGACAGCACGATTCAAGAGGCGATTCATTTGTCGGGCGTATTAACGCTGTATCCTGAAATTGATCTAGCTAAGCAAAAAGTCGGTATTTTTGGCAAGATTGCACAACTGGAAACACCGGTCAAAGAAGGGGATCGGGTGGAAATCTACCGTGCTATTACAGTGGATCCGCAAACGGTACAACGACGCCGACGTTAACGTACAGCGGCTCAATTACTGCGGGAAATGCACCAGACTGTTGGCATTAATCGCATCAGTAAATAACGAATCATTTTGTAGCGCGCTATTCCGATGCCATTCGAGCACTTGAAAGGCTAAGCCGTTCGCGCTGCCTTGTTGGGGTTTTAATACGGTGCTAATGATTGCGCTAGAGCCGTCTTCCAGCCTAGCTTCAGCAATAAGGCTCAAGGTATCGTTCTGCCCTTGTGATGCAGCGGATGGATTCGGGCTAATAGAGGCGTTACCGTCTATGGGCAAATTTGGCGGCGGCGTACCATTCAGCGTACTGGCTAAGCGGGCGGCCATATACTCATCAATCAAACTATGATCGATGTCTGGCAAAACCTGTAAAACCTCTTTACTGGCAACCGCCATATTGACCGTCGACTTATCTGAATAGATGGTCACAAACGGCAACATCCACTGATAAAGGGTTTCATTCATGCCCAATACGAGCTGTAATTCGTTGATCGTTTGAAAGGGCTTATTGCGGGGTAAATAATCTAAACCTGCCGCTAGATATTCCTTTTTTTCTGCCCCCTCAATATTGATTAAGTCATCTTGATCACGCCAATCGAGAATAGCGCTAGAGACTTGCATTTGCTCTTTTTCATTTTTTAATGGAGAGAATGCCAACAATGCAAGTAACAGTTTTTGGTCAGCTTTGTTGATATCAATTTTGCCAGTCTCAGCCGTCAAGCGAACGCGAACTTCGGCGTTGTCCACCCCCAATAAAACCGAGTCCGTCACTTGATAAATGACCCCGTTGGCTTGCCAGCGTTTAATTTTATCTGGGCTCATCAGCATCAATTCGGCCAGCATCACACCGGTTTCAGCCACCGCTGCGGCTTGTGCCGTGTTTTTTATGCCAGCCACAATAGCGGATTCTCGACGCATACTTAACGCAAAACTGCCCGCCATAATGGTCAATAAACTGAGAACCCATAAGACCAAAATTAAGGCAAAGCCTTTGGTTTTTAGAGCGAGACTTAGGGGTAACAGCTTATTTTTAAATGAATTTTTCATTCTGATATATCTGTATCTTCTGAGGTTTCTTCTTCCGGTGTTTCTTCATCGCCGTTATCTTCTGATGGCAGTCCGTTAGCATCACTTAAACCAACCAATTTCATATCCACAACCATATCCGGCCAATACATGCCGTCTTCGCGTTCAATATGGATTTTAATCAGTTGCGGCAAGCTGTCTCGCTCTAACCAAGTGGCTTGCCAACTGAGTTCGCTCGTATCATCTACCCCAAAATAGCTAAAAGCCAACTCTTTGACATTTTTGATTAAAGTAACTTGTTCTTTAGATGTGCTCTTGTCATCAAGAACGGGTAAAAAGGGCTTAACGGTCACATTGATTTGCGTGTCCACAATCTGGCGACCCGACTTTTCATCTTCAAGATCAATCGAAAAGAGCTGTAAACCACCGCGTGAGGCACTCGCAGGAAACTCACCTACAAACTGCATAGAATGCTCATCGCCATGAAATGAAAACGTCTTTTCATCAGCAACGCTAAAATCATCCCAGATGGGTATCGCGGTTGTTAATTGCCGTTGAAAAAAGCTATATACGACCCCGACTTCATTCACCTGGCTCATTTTTGACTCGCCTCTATCCCAACTTTCGGCACAAATTTTAAGGCTGCCAAAGAGTAAAACCACCATAATACTTAACAGTGTCATGGCAATCAGCACTTCAATTAAGGTAAAGCCCTGCTGATTTAACTCAACGCGGTCACGGCTGAACGGCAGCCGTGTCAAACAACATCTCGATGTCATATTAAACGATCAACGTGTGTGTGCTCAGGCATTTTCTGTATTGGGGTGAGTTTTTCTGTACTGGACGGAAGAATAAACCGATAAACCAATCAGTGCCGCGCCGACCAATCCAGTTACAACTTCAGGAATTTCATGGGTCATGCTGATGAGCATAATCGCGGCAAGCGTACCAATGGCGTAATGCGCCCCATGTTCCAAGAAAACGTATTCATCCAGCGTACCTTGGCGCACTAAAAAGACGGTCAAACTTCTGACAAACATCGCACCAATAGCCAAACCCAACATAATGATGACAACATCTTGGGTAATCGCAAACGCACCAATTACACCGTCAAACGAAAATGAAGCATCTAAGACTTCTAGGTATAAAAAGCTCATCACACTTCCTTTTTTAATCACCTCAGTCAGCTCTTCACCTTCTTCTTCGTCTTCAAATAAGGTTGATAAGCTATCAACGATAACATACAAAATTAATCCAAATACGCCAGATACCAAAGCTTCTAGGCGAATCGCTTCAGGCAACCAATGCTGCATCAATAACAACAGACCTAAAGATAAAATAATTTCTATGGATTCAAGTTTGCCAAATGAAGCCATCTTTTTTTCAACGACACCCAGCCAATGCAGTTCTTTGCTGTCATCAAAAAGAAAAGAAAAGAACACCATCAATAAAAACATCCCACCAAAAGAGGCGATTTCAACATGCGAAGCGGTCAAGTGTTTGGCATATGTTTCAGGGTCTTGCAATGCCATATGGGTGACGCCAATGAAATCAATCCCCGTAGCGGCGGCAACAATGACAATAGGGAATAACAAACGCATACCAAATACCGCAATTATTACCCCCCAAGTTAAAAAATAACGTTGCCAGCGTTCATCCATACGCTTTAATACCGAGGCATTCACGACCGCATTATCAAACGACAAACTAATCTCGAGAACACCCAAGATGGTGGCAATAAACACGCCGGTTAGACCACCCCAAAAATAAGCCGCTACTAAACAAACCAGAGTAACGAAAAAAGAAACACGAAAATGTTGCATATAAAAACCCTTAGTCAATGAATAATGGGAGTAATAAGCGGGTATAAACCGCTTTATTATCAATGGTGTTATCGCTTAAAAATACCGATTGAAGTGCCTGAAAGCACATTGACTTCGGCTATTTCGGCAACACTCGGCCAATAAGCCTGAAGTCACCTGTAAACTATAAGTCTATTGATACTAAAATCCAACCTAAAAGACACTCTATTTTGAAATACCTGAGTCGTGGATTATTCAATGACTGGTAAAAACTTCTGGATATTTTCAAGCCGCTAGCACGACGATTTCTGTTGAAAAACGGTTTTATGCCATAATAACCGCCTTTTTTGTACTCACTGCTTACCATCATGTTAGATAGAAAAATTCTTGTTACAAGTGCCTTACCTTATGCCAACGGCCCAATTCATTTAGGTCATCTAGTTGAATACATCCAGACGGATATTTGGGTGCGTTTTCAAAAGCAGCGAGGCATTCGTTGTTATTATGTTTGTGCGGATGACACACACGGTACGCCCATTATGTTAAGAGCCGATCGTGAAGGCATTACGCCAGAGGCATTGATTGCGCGTATTAGCGAAGAACATCAAGCTGACTTTCAAGCATTTAGCGTGGCTTTTGATAATTACCACAGTACACATTCGGAAGAAAATAAGGTTTTTTCATCGTTAATTTATACTCGACTACGTGATGCAGGGCATATTAGCTCGCGCACCATTACACAAGCTTATGATCCGGTTAAAGAAATGTTTTTGCCAGACCGATTTATTAAGGGTGAATGTCCTAAATGCGGTGCTAAAGATCAATATGGCGATAGCTGTGAGGCGTGTGGTGCAACTTACTCACCAACGGAATTAAAAAATGCGGTATCGGCTATTTCGGGTGAAAAGCCCATCGAAAAAGAATCGGTGCATTATTTTTTCAATTTGGCAGATTTTGCCGACATGCTATCAGCATGGACGCACGATGGGCATTTACAGCCAGAGGTTACCAATAAGCTGGCGGAATGGCTGAGTGGCGGTTTGCAGCAATGGGATATTTCCCGCGATGCACCTTATTTCGGTTTTGAAATTCCAGATGCGCCCGGTAAATATTTTTATGTTTGGCTCGATGCGCCGATTGGCTATATGGCAAGTTTTAAAAATCTCTGTGATAAACAAGGTTTGGACTTCAATGAATTTTGGGCAAAAAATAGTGCTGCCGAGTTGTATCATTTTATTGGTAAAGACATTATTTATTTCCACGCCTTGTTTTGGCCAGCCATGTTACACGGTGCTCATTTACGAACCCCCACCGCGATTTTTGCACATGGCTTTTTAACCGTAAACGGTGAAAAAATGTCCAAATCACGCGGCACATTTATTACTGCCAGAACTTACCTTGAACATTTAAACCCTGAGTATTTACGCTATTATTTTGCCGCTAAATTGAGTGCTGGCGTCGATGATATCGATCTGAATTTTGACGATTTTAGCCAGCGGGTTAATTCAGATTTGGTTGGCAAAGTGGTCAATATCGCAAGTCGTTGTAGCGGGTTTATTAGCAAACGGTTTGCAGGACGCTTGTCTGGACACTGTGCAGAACCTGCGTTATTTGTTGAATTTATTCATGCTAACGCGAGCATTGCCGAGCAGTATGAGAGCCGCGAGTTTGGTAAGGCGATGCGTGAGATTATGGCCTTAGCCGATAAAGCCAATCAATACATCGACGACAAAAAGCCTTGGTTGCTTGCCAAAGAAGACGACAAAGATGATGAATTACAAGCCGTTTGCTCGATGGGTATCAATTTATTCCGCGTGTTAGTCGCCTATTTAAAGCCGGTGCTGCCGGTTTTGGCGACTGAAGCAGAGCGCTTTTTAAATATTGCACCGCAGACTTGGGTTGATACCCTACAACCGTTGTTAGATCACGCCATTAACCCATTCAAACCATTGATGACACGCGTGGACAGCGACAAAATTGCGGCTATTGTTGAGGCATCTAAAGACAATCTGGAAAAAACTGTCAATCAACCCAAAGCCAAGCACTTTGAGGCTATCGCAGACACGATTAACTTTGACGATTTTGCTAAATTAGATTTGCGTATCGCTAAAATCATCAACGCCGAATCGGTCGACGGTTCTGACAAGTTATTAAAATTAACCGTTGATATTGGTGATGAAATCCGCACGATTTTTTCAGGCATAAAAACCGCTTATCAGCCTGAGCAATTGCAAGGTCGTTTAACGTTAGTCATTGCTAATTTAGCACCAAGAAAAATGCGCTTTGGTGTCTCAGAAGGTATGGTTTTGGCAGCAGGGCCTGGTGAACAAGAGATTTGGTTGTTACAACCCGATGAGGGCGCAGTAGCGGGGCATAAGGTTAATTAAGTTGATCGAACAAATTAACGACCTATTACCGCAAACTCAATGCGGACAATGCGGATTTAAAGGCTGTCGTCCGTATGCCGAAGCGATGGCTGAGGGTAGCGCCGAAATCAACCAATGTCCGCCAGGTGGTGAAACAGGTATCTCGGCATTAGCCGCATTATTACAGTTGCCGTTTAAACCCTTAAATCCTGATTACGGTTGCCATAAGCCCAAACAATTGGCTTTTATTATTGAACAAGACTGTATTGGTTGTGTGAAATGTATTGCTGCGTGTCCGGTTGATGCTATTTTAGGCGCGGCAAAATTTATGCACACGGTACTGGCAGATGAGTGTACAGGGTGCGAGTTGTGCGTCGCGCCCTGTCCCGTCGATTG
Organism: uncultured Methylococcaceae bacterium; assembly: GCA_903945375.1. Classification (GTDB taxonomy): domain Bacteria; phylum Pseudomonadota; class Gammaproteobacteria; order Methylococcales; family Methylomonadaceae; genus Methylovulum. Next base: position 21,538 of record CAJAVP010000128.1, read on the forward strand.
CATTGTGATGATACCGACAGCCGTGCCGGATAGTGTGACCCGAAAAGCCCAGTCCCAAGTAGCAAAACGTCGTTACGAGGCGCGGTGTTTACGCAAAGAGCAACAAGCGATTGAACAAGCCGAGCGTGTTAAACAAAAAAAGGCCGCATTGGCAAAGGTGACATTTAAACCCTAGCAATAACGTAAAGATAGGAAGGGCTTTAGTGACGCGCTTCGTCATTAAAGCCGTTCTTACTCGTTTAATTTTTGTCCGCATCAAAACACGGTTTGCCTAACAAGAATGACGCACTAGGCTCAATGATAAAACGATTGTTCATGGCGGTACGTCCAATCAACATTCTAAACAGCATACTATCACGATTGGTTAAGGTCATTTCCGCCATAATCATTGAATGCCCTAAAACCAATGGTGTTTCAATTACATACCTACGTTGTTTGTGACCGCCTGAATCAGACACCATACGCCGGTCTTTGATCGGCGCGTGGCATTCTAAAACCACTGAGCTATCTTTTTGTACCGGATGAATCGCAAACATCAGCCAGTGTTGATGACCTTTGCGATAAGGCTCGATAGCAAAGGCATGGAGTGCCGACGACCGTGCGCCGGTGTCAATTTTAGCTTTAATTTCAGAAATATTAAGCTCAGGCAAGGCTGCCCATTCTCGCCAGCCGAGTCTGGGTTTATCTAAAGAATTTTCTATCACAGTTTCAGTCATTCACAGCTCCTAAACGTTAAATAGCCTTATGGATTGGTCAGTTTATATTATCCGCTGCACGGATGATTCTCTTTATACCGGCATTACAACCGATGTGTCCAGACGCTTTACGCAACATGCCACGCAAAAAGGGGCTAAATATTTTCGTGCGCGTCAGCCTTTACAGATCATTTATGTGGAAAATGGACATAATCGTAGCTCAGCCAGCAAACGAGAATGCCATATTAAGCGAATGAGCAAAACCGAAAAGCTCAAATTGGTCGCGACACAATAGGCTTCAAATTACCACAACAAGGACAATCGACGTTTCTTTTAAGTCGCAAGGTATTAAATTCCATGCTTAAACCGTCAATCAACACTAAGCGACCGACCAAACTGTCGCCTTGATTGACAATTAACTTAATCGCTTCCAATGCCTGGATACTTCCGACAATGCCCGTAATCGGCGCAATGACACCGTGCGTGGCACAGTTTTGCGCTTCGTCACCGTCGTTTTGATATAAGCAGTTGTAGCACGGGCTGTTGTGTTGCCCAGGTGTAAATACCGTGACTTGACCTTCAAAACGTATGGCGGCACCTGAAACCAAGGGCGTTTGATGATTAACGCAAGCCTTATTTATAGCAAATCGCGTTGTAAAATTATCACTGCAATCCAGTACCACATCCGCATTTTTCACTTCAAAATCAAGCAAGTCACCTGTTAGTCGCTGCTTGATCGCGCGTACATCAACCTCGGGATTTAATTTATTCAAGGTTTGTTGACTTGAAATTACTTTATCGACCCCTATATCTGGGGTGTGATGAGCAATCTGTCTTTGTAGATTGGATAAGTCCACGACATCATTATCATAAATAGTCAGTTTACCGACACCGGCAGCCGCCAAATACATAGAAGCAGGAGAACCTAAACCACCCGCTCCAACGATTAACACGTTGGCGGCATAAAGTTTTTGTTGTCCATCAATATCGATCTGCGGCAGCATGATTTGGCGGCTATAACGTAAAAGTTGTTGGTCGTTCATAAGTCGGGATGTTTAAGCTAAGGGTGGTTAGATGATGCCAAAGAACTTGACACACTGCAAAAGCTCATTATCATTAGCACTCAAAACTAGCGAGTGCTAATTTTTATTTAACCTTGTATTTAATGTTAGGAGATATCGATGAATATACGTCCGTTACACGACAGAGTGATTGTCAAACGTGTTGAAGAAGAAAAAATGACTGCTGGTGGTATTGTTTTACCCGGTTCTGCTGCTGAAAAACCAAGCCAGGGTATTGTATTGGCGGTTGGTAATGGTAAAGCACTGGATAATGGCAGCATTCGCGCATTAGAAGTTAAAGTTGGCGACAAAGTATTGTTTGGCAAATATTCAGGCAATGAAGTCAAAGTCGACGGTGAAGAAATCATCGTAATGCGTGAAGAAGATATCATGGGTATTTTGGGTTAATTAAACTCAATAGAAACCTCAACCCTAATTACAAACAAAACAGGATAAAAACATGGCAGCAAAAGACGTATTATTTGGTGATGACGCTCGTGTCCGTATGGCGCGTGGTGTCAATATTTTAGCAAACGCAGTTAAAGTCACATTAGGCCCTAAAGGTCGTAATGCGATTTTAGATAAAAGCTTTGGTGCACCGACCATCACTAAAGACGGTGTGTCCGTTGCAAAAGAAATCGAATTAAAAGACAAATTCGAAAACATGGGCGCACAGATGGTTAAAGAAGTGTCTTCAAAAACTTCTGATGTCGCGGGTGACGGTACAACCACTGCAACCGTATTAGCGCAATCTATCGTCAACGAAGGCTTAAAAGCTGTTGCCGCTGGTATGAACCCTATGGACTTGAAACGCGGTATTGATTTAGCCGTCATCAAAGCAGTAGAAGCAATCGTTGCTTCAGCGACACCTTGTGTTGACAACAAAGCAATTGCTCAAGTCGGTACTATCTCAGCCAACTCTGACGCATCAGTTGGCGACATCATTGCTGAAGCCATGGAAAAAGTCGGCAAAGAAGGCGTGATTACCGTTGAAGAAGGTTCAGGTCTGGACAACCAATTGGATGTTGTTGAAGGGATGCAGTTTGACCGTGGCTATTTGTCACCTTACTTCATCAACAAACAAGACAACATGAGCGTCGAATTAGACGATCCAATGATCTTGGTTTATGACAAAAAAATCTCAAACATTCGTGAAATGTTGCCCGTATTGGAAGGCGTTGCCAAATCAGGCCGTCCTTTATTGATTATCGCTGAAGATGTTGAAGGCGAAGCCTTAGCCACTTTAGTCGTCAACACCATTCGCGGTATCGTTAAAGTTGCGGCTGTTAAAGCTCCAGGTTTTGGTGATCGTCGTAAAGCTATGTTAGAAGACATCGCAGTGTTGACTGGTGGCGTGGTCATTTCTGAGGAAGTGGGTTACTCTTTAGAAAAAGCCGAGCTTTCACAATTAGGCACAGCAAAACGTGTGCAAATCACCAAAGAAAACACCACGATTATCGATGGTGCGGGTTCAGAAGAGCAAATTAAAGGCCGTGTCGCACAAATCCGTGCTCAAGCTGAAGAAGCTACTTCTGACTACGACAAAGAAAAACTGCAAGAGCGTTTAGCCAAATTGGCTGGCGGTGTAGCGGTCATCAAAGTTGGCGCAGCTACTGAAATCGAAATGAAAGAAAAGAAAGCTCGCGTTGAAGACGCGCTGCATTCAACTCGCGCTGCAGTTGAAGAAGGCGTAGTAGCGGGCGGCGGTACAGCATTAGTTCGCGCTCTGTCTGCTTTAGTTGGCTTAGAAGGTATTAACCATGACCAAACTGTAGGTGTTAACATCCTGCGCCGTGCGATGGAAGAGCCTTTACGTCAAATCGTAGCCAACGCGGGTGATGAGCCTTCAGTGGTCTTTAACGAAGTCCAAAAAGGCACCGGCAGCTTTGGTTACAATGCGGCAACCGGTCAATACGGCTGCATGATTGAAATGGGTATTTTAGACCCTGCTAAAGTCACACGCACCGCATTACAAAATGCCGCGTCTGTCGCTGGCTTGATGTTGACCACCGAAGTCATGGTTGCTGATGCACCTAGCGAAGACAAAGGCGGTCACGGTATGCCAGATATGGGTGGCATGGGCGGAATGGGTGGTATGGGCGGCATGATGTAATCCTGCTGTCTTAAAGCCTTCTCGCTTTAACACACAAAGCCCCGATTGCAATTTGTGCAGTCGGGGCTTTTTCGTTTAAAACCCCCAATAATTATTACAATCAAGAAGGAGTCATTATGTCATTGTTATCATTACTCAATAAAAGACAAACTAAACTAGAAGCCAGTATCAAACAAACTGCTCAAGCCCGGATTAGCGAAGCTAGCACGGCGGATAATCTGTTTAAGGGAGCTTATCAAGGCTATGCGGAGGTTTTGTTGGATGATCCCATTCGGGCGGACGCGCTGTATAACTGGGGTTTTGCGCTGTTGCATCAGGCTAAGACCAAAACGGGACTTGACGCGGCAAAAATTTATCAAGATGCCATTAGTAAGTTTGCTTTTTGTAGGCTGATTAATCCTACTTATTTAGGGGCGGCTATTAATGGCGGGGTGGCTTATATGGATTTAGCTCGTAATCAGCAAGATGACGCGCATAGCGAAACGTATGATTTGGCAAAAAAACAGTTTGAAACGGCTAATGCCATTCATAAAGGCACGGCCTCGTATAATTTAGCCTGTATTTTTGCTTTGCGTGGCGAACATGAGGCCTGTTTACAAGCACTAGAGCATTCTCGTGATAACGGCAGTTTACCTGATGCGACCGAAATCATCGTTGATCCTGATATGAGCAATGTCTATAACCAAACCTGGTTTGTTGATTTTATTGATGGTTTAAATAAACCCGAAGTCGTTGTTGAGCCAGAGATAGTTATCGTCGAAGCTGAGACAAATAAGGCTGAATAGCTAAAGCTGTTGGATTCTCAATAAAACGTTGTAAACGCAATCTGACAGCGCTGTGATTGAATCCTCTGGATCGGGATATCTTGTTTTCATAGATGAAGACAAGATACCCGCGCTCAGTTGCTTTAGTGATAAATCCCCGTTAATTTTCGTTTAAATTCCGCTGAAATAAGTCTGGAATCTTTTTGGCTTTTCACGACGCGCGGGGTAATCAGCACGACTAATTCGGTTTTATCTTGATTATTGGTGGTGTTGCCAAACAACGGACCAAGCCAAGGAATTTCGTGTAATAACGGGATTCCCGATTTGTTATAGGTATTGTTTTCTTTTATCAAGCCGCCGAGGACAATCGTTTCCCCGTCTTGAACCGCAACCGAGCTGGCAATTTCTTTTTTAGCGATTGCAGCTGAAGAAGTGACCCCAATTGTTGATTCAACGGGGTCGCTAACGGTTTGCTTAATTTCCATAATCACCATGCCATTGGCATTAACACGCGGCGTCACTTCCAGTTTAACACCGGTATCGCGGTATTGAATTTGGCTGTTAGTGACTAAGCCGGTGCTTCCTGTGCCTGTGCTGCCAATACCGGCACCTGAGAGTGTGCTAGATAAGGTGGGGATTTGTGTACCGACTTCGATAGTGGCTTCTTGATTGTTTAAGACCATTAACGAGGGCGATGAAATCACATTGATATTGTTTTTACTTGCTTGCGATGCCAATAAGGCATTGACTGCGCCGGAGTTATAAACCGCACCTAAGCCTCCTGAAGCAAAAGCGGCCGCTGTGGAGAAATTATCCGAAGCACTACCTAAGCCGCTACTGATTGCGCTACTGTCATGTTGCAATTTCCATTGTATTCCGTATTTCAAATCATCTTTCAGATCAACCGACACGATGGTTGCATCAATCAACACTTGCAATGGCATTAAGTCCAGTTGTTTAATCACTGGCAAGATAACATCGTACTCACGCGGGGTTGCGACAATAATCAACGAATTATTGGCTTTGTCGGAAATAATGCGGACATCATCGACATCGGCTACGGCGGCAGAGCCTGTGCCGCCCGAGCTTCGGTTACGACTGCTACGTTTACTACTTATTGATGAGGCGGTTTTTGTAGAATCGGAACTTTTGTTAGTGCTGCTATCGGTTGTGCTGGATTTATTGCTAATTTCAGAGGCTTTCTTTCCAGCTGCCACTTTAGCGGATTTATCTTGTTTTTGTGCGCCGGTAAAAATTTCATTTAAGGTGTCGGCGAGTTCTTCTGCATCAGAATGTTGAACCTTATAGACGTTAACGCCACCACCGACACCTGATTGGGCTTTGTCTAGGCGATTGACCCAGCTTTCAATATCTTGTAAATAGCGGGCTTGGTGTGTAATTGCCATAATGGCATTCATGCGCTCAATCGGTATAAAGCGAAAAAATGCAGATTCTTCGTTTTTACTTTTTTTATTAAAAACTTCTTCCAATTCTTTAATCAGTGTTTCAGGTTCGGTATGGGTTAAAGGGTATAAGCCAAACGATCGACCTTTTAACACGTCAATATCAAACGTGCTAACCAAATCGATAACTCTGGCCATTTCATCCGGTGTACCTGATGCCACTAAAATATTACGCGCACCATCAATATGCAAAATGGTTTTTTCTTGCACTAAGGGTTTTAGCACTTCCGCGATATCGTCAACGGCCACATTTTTGACGGGTATCACGCGGGTTTGATAGCCCGCATGATGACCACCAAGAGTAATATCTGAAGTGAATAAGGCATCACCTGAAGGCTCGATATGGTAAATTTTACCATCTTGCACTAACGCGGCATTGTTCATCCGCAGCACCATTTCTAAAGTAGGTAACAGCTCTTCTTTGGTTAACGGTTGGGTGGTTTGTAGGGTTACTTTACCGGCAACTTTAGGGCTTAACACATAATTTTGACCGAGAATATCGCCTAAAACGACTTTAGCCACTTCTCCGAGATCGGCATCATCGAAATTTAAGTTGTAAGAACCCGTGCCTGGTGCTGTTTTTCTATACGAGCTGCTGGCAGCAGGTGGAATAAACCGATCACTGCTTGGGTACAACTCGGCTTTGGGTTTATTGGCTTCTACGGGAGGCGGCGTATTTTGCAGTTGTTTAAACACCGGCTCATTGGTCGTTTGATTGGTTGAGCTCATTGTTGGTGCCAAAGGCAAAAGTTCGTGGGGTTTAGGGCCAATAACTTCACAGCTGCTCAGCGATAAGCCCATCGCGACAAGGCAAGAAGCCGTGGATACGTTTTTAAAACTGTTCATTATCATTATTCTCAATAGATTCTTCTGGAGATACGGTTTCAGGTGGTATCACCTCTTCGGTGGGTGTTTCAGCAGTTACTTCCGATTCAGTTTCGGCCGGTTGCGGCGGCGTATTTTTTTTCTGAGGCAATTGCTTAAGTTTGGGTTTGCGTAGCATTAATTCTTTTTGCCCGCTTTCTTGACTGAGTACGACTTTATCATTATGGATGGCTATTAGTCGCCAGCCATCTAAAGTTTCACCTTGTTTGATTTTACGGTGATTATCTTTAGGCGTTTTCGGTTGGGCGCGGCTAAACAACGCCGACAAGCCTTGTTTTGTGGTGTAAACACCGGTCAATAGCCAATCAAACTTTACTGCTACGGCATTGGCTTGTGTTTGCTCTGGCGTAGGCTCGATAACGGGCTTACGACCTTCCAAAAATAAGGGGCGCGTCACCAGATTTTCATAGCTTTCTTCCGCCTGCTGCGTTAGGTCAATACTCGGCATGGTTTCTTGTGCGGATTGATTGTCGGCAGGTAAGGTTTGATTGAGCAATTGTTCTTGATCGTAGTGGGCATAAAACCATTCGCTAATAAGCATCAGCACTAGAATCCCACAACTGGCGGCTAACAAACTAACCAGTTTGATATTGAGTTGGCTATTATTCATTCCGGTGGTTTTCTCATAAAGCTAACTGCCTGAAAGTTGACATTCAGGTCGTTGCTGGGTTCGATTTTATTGGTCGTCACATTGCGTTTGCCGCGTACAGGACGAATGTCGATTTGATCAATAATGATCAACGGGGTGGACGTTTCAATCTTATACATGACCGAACGTAATACCTCGCTGTTGCCGGTCATTCTGACTCTAACGGTAATACGGTTAAAGCCATTTTTGCTGGTTACGGGTATGGCTTGTGTACTGGTTAATTGTCCGCCAGCATCCACAATGGTTTTTTTGATGAAATTTTGCATTTCAGCCGAAGCGAGAGCATCAGTTTCTTGGCTATTAAAATAACCTTGCGTGTCGTGTTGCTCTTTAATACTCTCCATGTCTTCGAGTACCGCGTCTTTTTTAGCCAAAATGCGTTCATATTGCTGCAATTTAAATAACAAGGCACTTTTGCTTTCATGGAGTTCCAGCATTTTTGAGGCCAAGGGTAACAGTAGAGCCAAGCTAAAACTTAAGACCACTAAGACGAGTAAGCCAACCGCAAGGAGGCGTTGGTTTGATAGTTTAGGGATTGTCATCGACACGTCCTGTTTTTTTGCTATCCACAGTGATTTGGAAACGTTCCAATTTACTCACATTATTTTGCGTGACGGGAGATACAAAGCGAGCGTTAGTAAAAAAATCAGACGCTTCGAGAATACCGATGAGCGTTGATGCCGCTGGCGATTCACCCTGAATTTGTAAATGATTGTCTGAGTATTGTAAATAGGCGAGCCAGGTATCATCTTTGATAATCGTGCTTAAACTGTCAAGCATTCCGACGACCATTGGCACCGCATTTTTCTCGTCGAGTAGCTTTTGGCTTTCATTGATAATGGCATCCATTTCGGCCTGTAAGCTTTTAATCTTCTTTGCATCTTTTTCAATGACTCGCACTTTTTCAGTTAAGGCATTGACGGTTTGATACTCTAGCCAAACGGGCATGACCAATACGCTAACTAACAACACAACACTGGTAGTCATGAGACTGGCATAAATCAGCCTAGGCGTTTTAGGCGTTTTTTGCTGAAATTTTTCGGGTAGTAGGTTGTATGAGAGAACAACGGGATCGAGGTTATTGGGAACACCCTGATAATCGACAAATAAAGGCGATAATCCCAACGCTTTAACATCTTCATAAAGCACATCTAAAAAGTCACGCATCGTCAAAACCAGTAAGACGTTGAGTTGATCTTGCTCCGTATTACCTGTTAAGGGTTGTACCGAAAAATAGACTTGATCGGCCTTAAACGGCGTGTAGCGATCCAGCTCATAAGCAATCACTTGAGTGAGATTTTCCTTAGCCGCAGCGGGCAAAGTCAGTTCACGACTCACCGCATCCTGCATACTCAAACGAATTAAAGGGGTGGCTTTAAGCAAACGTTCGTCACTAGCGGCTAAGGTTTTGTAATATGTAATGCCGACCTCGTTACGGTCAATTTTGGCAATAAAGTCAGTTTGTTCACCGAGTTGATAACTCAGACTTAATTGCTGTCCGTCAGGACGGATGATTAAAAAACCATGCCGATCATTGAACAGCCGTTTAATTTTTTCGGGCACTAAAAAGCTCAGTTCTCGCCGCCACCAGCGCAGAAAAGACTTAATGTCCAGATCTAGATTTGAATTTAGGTTTAGCATACCGTTGAGTTACAGAGAGTCAGGTTCAGTCACGAGATGCGACTTGCACCCAGGATAACTGGGCATTTAGTTATTCTACATTGAATTGTGTAGGGCAAGATACCCGTAGATAGCGGTTTTAATAGCTGTCCGTTATTATAAATTGTAGTTTGTGCCTGCATTCAGAAAAATTTACTGGGTATAAGCCGTTTTGACAACTAGCTAAAGGAGCGAGCATGAAATAAAGTGAACAACTGTGTGCGACTGGAGTGCTTTTTTTCGCCTAAAGCGCCTACTGTTGGCAACTTGCCTACGTTATTCCATGCTCATTCCTTAGTTATCATCAACACGGATCGAAAACGCTGTAATGCTTGCACCACTCTTGTTGTTTAAGGTGTTAAATCAAGCGCAGGATTACGTCGAAAAAAACCATAAGGTACTAAACGAAACACTTGCAAGCTTTCCGTATTCATAACGGGATATTGTTCGACATCGGGGACATGGGTCAATCCTGCCGTTATCCATAGCACCGAATCTTGATCACCTAATTCTTCACTATTGGAATAAAAAGGTAATCCCTGACTGGCCTGACCTTGGTTTGGATAAGCACCGGTTGCATATAATTCGTCTGCATGGTATCGAGTGACCCAGAGTGGGTATTCAATAAAACCGGCGCGTTTACGTGCTGCAAAATTGCTGTTGGCATAAGGCGTCGCGGTGTCGCCTAAATAAAGTGTGTAACCCGTAGGGCTACCTAGATCGTTTTTCGCTTGGCTACTGAGTATTTTCCACGATCGTGCGCGTTTTAAATCAATGTCTCGCTTTGCTGAGCTCTCAGTGCTTAACAAAAACTCTTCACTGGCAAACGCATTGTTTAACTCACTGGTTTGAGAAAAAACATTGCTTTCATAGACGCGGTTGGCAGTTCCATCAATATCAAGGTCTGCTCGGAAGTTGAAAAAATGTTGATGGTTAGGTGCGGCGACTAAGGCGGTTTTGCCATCCGCAGTAATGGCTTTATCAACGATTCGACCATATTTCGCTCCTGCTTCAAGACTATTGACGCCTTGATTCAAGGTTGTGCCCGTGGCATCTATGCGAACTTCCAGCGAGCCATTCATCTGAAAAATAAAATGCACCGCATAAATATAATTGCCTATCCAAGAATTTGACGTCAACACCAACTCCCGTGCACCGCGTAAATCTTGAGCATTGGAGCTAGGATCAACACGTTTCCATAACAAGCCGGCATTGCGCTCATAAATACCTACGGCATTGGGATAAACGATTGAACCGCCATGATCATCAGCAATTCGAGCATTGAAAAATTTGGCGTTATTGGGGACATCGTGTTCTGCGATAAGTGGATTGACAAAACGCCCCATGCCATATTCGCCAACATCAAAGGCCGTGCGCCATACCCAATTACTGTCAGGAACACCATAGGGTACATAAATTTCAGTCAGTCCCAAACGGTAAGCGATAGCTCTTACTTTGCCATTTTCTTCATAGCCTAAGGTATAAATGACCAAGCCATCGCGTGGATGGAGTACGTAACGGAATCGCCAACCTTGCCAGCGAATTTCATGACCACAGGTTTGAAAGTCTTCTCCGCTCGATTGTACTATTTGCAAAGGCTTCAAGGGCTTGCGATTGTGTTGAGTTGCTAAGCCATCGTAATTTGAAACCGGAGCGATAACGGTATCCGTGACTTGCAGGATTTTCAGATGGTTCATGTCCACGGCAACAACTACGCCTTCAATGGGGCGATCATAAGGATTGGCTTGTTGACCTCGCAGAAACGATAACACTCGCATGATACGGGTTCCAGGTGCAACAGCTTGACCTTCACGGTCGGTATTGATGGCTAAATCACCGCCTGACCATAAATCAAGATAGACATCTTCTGGCTCAACACCTCGTTTTTTCATGGCGGCACGCCATTGTGAATCCTGAGAAACCAGTGCGGGAATTACGGTATATTCATTTTCAAAAGAGGGCGGTTGAGTGCCTTCAGGCATTTTGTCAAAGGCAATCACTTTTTGTTGTTGTAAATCGACTATGGCTTTGTACAGGATATTTTGCGGACGATCAAAGGCTTCTACAATCGCTTCACGCTTAAAGCTATCGCCAGGTTTAAAATTAAGAATCTCTTGTTTAGGCGGTTCATTGAGTACAACGGTTGGAAAAAAAGTTTGCGAGGATAGGTTTTTGGCTTTTACTAAGTTGACTGCTAACTCAATTTCAGCTTTGTTTAAAGGGTCTAAAGGATGTGGGCATAGATTAACCACTTCTGTATTGATTAAATCGGCATTAGCATCTGTGTTAGCGTTAACTGTTAAGCTAGATAAGAAAATAGTCAGAAAAATTAGCAGTCGTGTTTTCTTCATAAGGACATTCATAGGTGAGAAAAATAAGTAGTTATCGTAATGATATTTTTGAAAACTAAAAATAACGTGCATTAATCCAAAAATGCACGGCAATACTGGCAAAATAACCGAGTAAAATTACTGGAAACCAGCGTAAATGGGCGGTGAAGGTGTAATAACCTTTAATGTGTCCTAGCATGCCTACGCCGGGCGCTGAACCGATGGCAAGTAAACTCCCGCCTACGCCTAATGTTAAGGTTAGTAATAACCACTGACCGGCAGGAAGATTTGGGTGCATATTTAACACGGCAAACATTAAAGTACCGTTATCAACAAAAGCGGAGGATAAACCGATTAGGGTGTTGGCTAAGGTCGGGTTGATTTGGCCAAATAGAAACTGAGCAATAGCATCTAAATAGCCCACAAAACCGATAGCGCCGATAATCATCATGGCGCCATAGAAGAATAGTAAAGTGTCCCAGTCGATATTTCCTACATTTTTGAAAATATCGAAGGTACGGTTGTTATTGGCTTTAGGGACTTCTAAATTGTAAAAACGATAGACGTGGGCAAAATCGCTTTCACGAATATGAGCGGTTTTACTGAGGTAAAAATTGAAAAATTGCAGTAAACCTAATCCTGCCATCATGCCGGCAGCAGGTGGTAATTCAAGCGCGATATTGCCGCTAACAGTAATTGCTAAGGTCATGACAAATAAGAAAATAATTCGTTTACTGCCACGGCGTAATTCGATTTTTTCTAGCAATGCTTCGGGTATTTCGTTGGGTACCCAAAAATGCATGATCATTGCAGGGACTAGAAAGTTGACTAAGCAAGGAATTGTTAGTGAGAAAAATTCGGTGAAATGTAAAATTTTATGTTGCCAAACAAATAAGGTGGAAATACCGCCTAAGGGGCTAAATGTCCCTCCTGCGTTAGTAGCCGAAACGATATGCACACACGCTAGAGCCACAAATTCGGGTTTTTTCTTACCGACAGCTAAGGCAATTGAACCCATGAGTAGACCGATCGTCAAGCCGTTAATCATGGTGGATAAAATAAATGCCAAGCCTCCTGTAATCCAGAATAATTGTCGATAACTAAATTTTTTACTCAGCAAATAGAATTGCAAGGCTTTGAAAATACCTCGTTCTTCCATGGTATTTAAATAGGTCATGGACACTAAAATAAATAACAATAACTCGATATAAGCCAGTAAATTGCTTTCAAATGCCATTGCTGCGGCTTTTGCCTCGCCATGTAACGCATAATAAATACAGATGATAAACCAGACTAAAGCAGAACCTAACACCATAGGTTTTGATTTTTTAAGTTCAGTGACCTCTTCTGACATAGCGGCAATGTAGGCGGCTATCGTGACAATAACAGAGAGGTAACCGATAAAATGCGTGGTTAAATCGATATGGGCAGTGACTATTGAGGTGTCTTCGGCCATTGCAAGCGTAGGCAAAAATAAGCTGGCTAGACAAAAAATAAAATACATGAATTCTCCTTTGGGACTTTAAACGTGTTACAAAAGCCGAAATAGCGTTGATTTAGAGCAGTGTTAGAATATACATTAAATAGGGCTTCGCTTCACGGTCATTGCTTATTTATTCTCACTCCATGAGCTTTATGTTTTTCTGATCGAAATAAAACACAGGTTTTTACTTTAACATGCTAACGACAATAGAATTATTTAAATGCTTGGCTGATGAAACTCGCTTGCGTTGCCTCGCTTTACTGAGAAACAACGGTAGCTTGTGCGTTTGTGAATTGACGTGTGCGCTAGCCTTGTCGCAGCCCAAAATTTCTCGGCATTTGAGTTTATTAAGGCAATCAGACATCGTGCGAGATAATCGGAAAGGGCAGTGGGTTTATTACGAGTTAAATCCCGTGTTGCCAAATTGGGCGGAAGCTATTCTGGTTATTGCCTTACAACAGCTTATTGAACAAGGTGGTCTTCAAGCAGATAGTGAGCGATTACACGCAATGGCTGGACGTTCTTGCGTGTAAGGTGTGAATTTGACTTATTCAGATGCGATCACCTCTGCCAATATCATGGCTCTGGAGGCTTGACTGATCGATTGGCGGGTATTATCCAGCGGAGATATCGGTGTTAATAATTTAACGTGTACCGCTACCTTGTCCATTTTTAAGATGTTGATCAGGTGCGGTAAGAACGCATCGTCGCCAATGAAAGGCGCATTGTGTTCTGCTAAGCCGGTGTATTGAATCGCAATGGGTTGGATAGTCGATTGTGTCAGTAGGGCAGGTTGGAACAGTGAGGCGTGAAAATTTAACACGGTGTCGCCTTGGGTGGTCGTACCTTCTGGAAAAGCCATAATGTTGCTGTGATGTTGTAACAGCCAAGCCATTCTTTCAGCGATTTCTTTAATGTGTTGTTTGTCACCACGACGGATAAAAATTGTTCCTGCCTGTCGGGCTAAATAACCGACCACAGGCCATCCGGAAATATCACTCTTGGCAACAAAATAACCAGGTATGAACTGCCCTAATACAATAATATCCAGCCATGAGACGTGATTACTTACTACAAAAGTAGGGGAATTGGGTAAATCCCCTACTTTGCTGATGTCCAACTGGATAATTCGACCAAACGATTTAAGCCAATGCCGTTTTAATGCGTTATTCCATGTTCTTGCGTTATGCTCTGAACAGCACAGACTGAGCGATGGAAAAATAGCAACGGCTAATATAAATCCTATAAAAAACAGTAGGATAATGAGAGGAATCTTATAGAGCAACAGTAGTTTCAATTTCATTGCTAGCCTGATAATCTCTCATATAATGTTTGCTATAACGTTCTTGCAGTTGGTCTAAAGGCAATAAGACAAATAAATCCATACAGTTAAAATCTTCATCCCAGCACGGTTCGCCGCAAATTAACGCACCAAAACGCAGATAAGCTTTTAGTAAAGGTGGAATCCCCGATTCATCACGGTTACATCGTAATGCACTTGGTACAGGAATGCTTGGTGTGACGTGTAATGTAGATGGTGCAATATTTTTGGCATCAATGTTACGAAATACGGCATCTACTGCAAAGCCGCTGGGGCCAGGGGTAATGCTAGCGCAGCCTAATAAATAATTAAATTGTCCTTTTAATGCGTACTCAACCAAAGTTGACCAAAGCGTTGTCAGTACCGCGCCACCACGATAATCAGGATCTACGCAGGTTCGACCGATTTCTAAAAAGCGTCCGGGTAAGGTTAAAACTTTGTCCAGATTAAATTCGCCTTGGGAATAAAAACGCCCTAAACGTTCGGCTTGTAATTGCGTGAGTAATCTGGTGTAACCGACGATTTTTTGATTGACGTTATCGTAAACAATGAGATGATCACAAAACTCATCGACTTCATCGTGGTCGAGACCTTCGGATTCTGATTTGAGTTTTGCTCCCATTTCTTTGCCAAAAACCCGATAACGTAATATCTGAGCTTCTTTGATTAAGGCATCGGTATCGGCGATAAAGCATTCCAATCTTTTTGCTGACTTTACTTGTACTTCGGCAGTGGTTTTTTTCATAGTTATCCATACGTTCAAAATTATCAGCTTGACAGAATAGTCACGCCAGATGTCAGTTTAATGACAATTTTATTAAAGTTAAATGACAGGAGATTCGTCGCAAAACCGCAGTCCGTGTTGTGTGATTTTTACATTAATTACCGCGTCATTTAGAGCAGGGTGATAATACACAGGACGTTATTGATTTTTAAGTTCTTGCTTCAAACTGGCTTTGACTTCGGGCGGCATGTAGTTTTCATCATGCTTCGCTAGAACCTCTTCCGCGACAAATACGCCGCGTGCATCTAATTTGCCATTGGCAACAATGCCCTGACCTTCACGAAACAAATCCGGCAAGATGCCGGTATATTCAACCGTCACTTCTTTACTGAAATCGGTTAATTTAAAACGTACTGTCAAGCCATCGCCGGGACGCTCAACCGTGCCTTTTACAACCATTCCGCCTAAACGAAATAAAGCGTCTTTCGGCGCTTTGCCGTTATCGACATCAGTTGTCGAGAAAAAATACATTAAGTTGTCATTGAACGATTTAAGCGCAAAGCCGACCGCCGTGCCAATGCCCGCGATCATCAGGATAATCAAAATTAAACGTTGTCTTCTTATCGGTTTCATGGCTGTTGGCGTTGTTGTTTTTCGGCAAGTTGGCGGATGAGTTGTTTACGCTGCATGACGGGTAGTACGATATTAGCGAGTAGAACGGCAAAACAAATACCGTAACTGACCCAGACATAAAAAGCGTAACCGCCCATGGCTAGAAATTCTTGTAAGTTCATGATGATTGCACCTAGAGGTATTAGGATGAAGAGTTGGAGGGCTCACTGACCAGTTTTTTTACCCATGCCGCCGTCCGCTCGCGTTGCAGTAGTTCTAAACGCGCCCGTTGCAGCATGGCGATGACATAATAAAATTTAAAGGCTATGGCCATTAGTAACAAAGGGATCAACATACTGACATGAATAGACGGTTTGTCCATTTTGGTGACCGTAGGGCCTTGATGCAGGGTATTCCACCATTCGACTGAGTAATGAATAATGGGAATATTGACCACGCCGACTAAGGCTAAAATCGCCACGGCTTTAGAGGCGGTGCGTTTATCATCGATGGCATTGTACAGACCAATGACTCCTAAATATAAAAACAGCAGAATTAATTCAGATGTCAGTCGTGCATCCCAAACCCACCAAGTGCCCCACATGGGTTTGCCCCATAACGAACCGGTGACTAACGCGATAAACGTAAAGCTAGCCCCCACTGAGGCACTACTGATAGCGACGATTTCGGCTAGTTTAATGCGCCAAATAAGCCCGATTGCACCGGTGATTGCCATAACGATATAAATAAACAGAGACATCCACGCGCTAGGAACGTGGATATAAATAATTCGGTAACTGTCACCTTGTTGATAATCGGGTGGCGCGAGATAGAGTCCGCCGTATAAACCACACGCCAGTAAAATCAAAAAAATGCCGGTTAGCCAAGGCAGCAGTTTGCCCGACAAGGCGTAAAAATGCGGTGGTGAAGCCATGCGATGGCAAAAACGTCCAATGGGATCTGGAATAAATTTCATAGGAATTAAAACTCAGGATAAAAATTCAATTAAAGATGACAGTCCGCGCAGGTTTGCTTAATTCATGCTCATTTTTAACGCGGCGGCTGTAGGCCAAGGTGCTAATACCAAGGACAACAATAAGATGGCAATTAAAATATTAATTTGTGCGGTTACGGGCAAACCATTGCTGGCCATTTCTACGGCATTGCCAGCAAAAATCAGCACAGGCACGTATAAAGGCAACACCAGCAAAGATAAAATCATACCGCCTCGGCGTAAACCGACCGTTAGCGCGACACCGATTGCGCCGATTAGGCTTAGTACCGGTGTGCCCAGCAATAAGCTTAATAACAATACGCCAATGGCGGGTTGCGGCATTCCCAAAAAGACCGCGAGCAAAGGCGCAATCAGTAATAAGGGTAAGCCGGTAACCAACCAGTGCGCGACAATTTTACCCAATATCAAGATAGAAACAGGATGTGGACTCAGTAAAATTTGTTCTAATGAGCCGTCATCAAAGTCGGAACGAAACAAGCTGTCCAGCGATAACATGGCGGCGAGTAAGGCGGACACCCAGATAATACCGGGCGCAATCGCTTGCAATAGCTGAGGTCTTGCGCCGATACCTAAGGGGAAAAGCGTAATGACCAGTATAAAAAAGAGCAAAGGATTAGCAATTTCAGAACGGCGGCGTACGGCTAAAATTAAATCGCGGCGCAGAATGGCAAAAAAGGCGTGAGTTAATGACATCAGGATAAATGAATGCGTTGGACATCAACGTCCGTAAGATTAAGGTCATGGTGTGAGGTTAATACAATCAAGCCACCACGGCTGCAATGTTCAGTCATGAGCGTTTCCGTCAGTTTAATGCCTTGTTTGTCTAAGGACGTAAACGGTTCGTCGAGTATCCACAAACGGTTTTTGGTCACCAGCAAACGTGCGAGTGACATGCGGCGTTTTTGACCCGCCGACAAGGCTTGCACTAACACCTGTTGATAGCCGGCTAATTGCACCCGTGTTAGGGCTTCGGGAATGGCGTATTGTCCGTGTTGCCCTAAGGCTAAGGCAAGGTTTAAATTTTCTAAGACGGTGAGTTCTTTTTTTATGCCATCAAGATGACCGACATAGGCCATATCGGCATAATATTGGCTATCACTTATCGGATTGCCGCACCAGCGAATATGTCCGGCATCCGGTTCGCGAAAGCCGCATAAAATGCGTAGTAATGAGGTTTTGCCGCTACCATTTTTTCCTTCTAGCAATAACACTTGCCCCGCACCTAACTGAAAGGCGAGCTCGCAAAACAGCTCTCGATCATCACGAATGCAGCTTAAGCCTTCGACTTGTAAAAGAGGGGAGGGAGGCATCATGAGGTTAAGCGTTGGCGTAATATTTCGTAAAGCAAAACACCCGTGGCAACGGACAAATTCAGACTTTCTACTTGTCCCTGCATCGGTAATTTTAAGAGCATATCACATTGTTCACGGGTTAATCGGCGCATACCTTTGCCTTCTGCGCCTATCACGAGCGCTAAGGGTAGATTAAAATCGGTTTGATAAGCGGTTTGCGTGGCTTCGCCGGCGGCACCCATGACCCAAATACCTTGTTCTTTAAGCCATCGCAAGGTTCGCGATAAGTTAGTCACTTGGTAAACCGGCACCGTTTCTGCCGCACCACTGGCAACTTTACAAACCGTGGGCGTAATGCCAGCCGCATTGTCTTTGGTAATGATAACGCCGTGGACGCCTGTGGCATCGGCGGTACGCAAACACGCACCCAAGTTATGGGGGTCTTGAACATTGTCCAGCACTAAAAATAACGCCGTGGTGGTTAATTGTTCAACGGCGGTTTTGAGTTGGTGTTCTGACAGCTCAGATGGCATTTCGACTTCAATCACAATGCCTTGGTGATTATGACTCGCCGCCAGTTTATCCAAGGCATTGCGATCGACTTTTTCGGGGGTGATACCTAAATCCAGTAAATCATTTAGTGCTTGTGTTAAACGTTTATCCTGTCGATGGCTATCGATCCAGGCTTTGTGGATTTTTTTCGGCGAATAATCAAGCGCAGCTTGAACGGAATGTAAGCCGAATAGTTTACTTTGCTTTATCGTCATGGCTTGGAGGCGGATTTTGTTGTTCAGAAGGCTAGGTTTAATCTGCGTCGATTAAGTTATTTCTTACGTGCTCTTTTTCTGGGTTTGCTCGCTGTTTTGGCTGGCTTTACAGAACTTTGCTTTTGTATCAGGTCAAAATCAATTTTCTTTTCATCCAAATCAACCCGTGCGACCTTAATTTTGACACTATCGCCTAAACGATAAGTGGTATTGGTGCGCTCGCCTTTAAGCTGATGACTGGTTGGGTCAAAATGAAAATAATCTTGCCCTAAGTGGCTAATGTGCACCAAGCCTTCGACATAAATTTCAGCCAGTTCAACAAAAAAACCGAATGAGGTGACGGCGGAAATAATACCGTTAAATTCTTCGCCAATTTTGTCCATCATGTATTCACATTTTAGCCAACTGGTGACATCCCGCGTGGCTTCATCGGCGCGACGCTCATTGGTCGAGCAATGTTCACCGAGTAGTACCATGTCTGGAACGCCATAAACAAAGCTGGCGGCATTTTTGCCCTGCAAACAATGCCGGATGGCACGATGTACCAATAAATCGGGATAGCGGCGGATTGGCGAGGTAAAATGCGCGTAAGCCTCTAAGGCCAAACCAAAATGCCCTTTTAAATCAGGGCTATAAACGGCTTGTGACATTGAGCGCAATAAGACGGTTTGGATTAAATGTGCATCCGGTCGACCTTTGATGACATCAACTAAGTGCATATAATCCAGTGGTGTGGGATTAACTCCGCCGCCAAATTTTAAGCCGAGTTCACCTAAAAACGCCTTCAAGCCTAATAGTTTGTCGGCACTAGGGCCTTCATGGATACGTAATAATTTGGGGATTTTTTTGGCGTTAAGATAGCGTGCCGCCGCGCAGTTGGCGGTAATCATAAATTCTTCGATGAGTTTATGCGCGTCATTGCGCACGACTGGGACGATTTTTTCAATCTTGCGGTCGATGCCAAAAATAATGCGCGTTTCTTGGGTGTCAAAATCCATTGCACCGCGTTGGTCGCGAGTTTGGCGCATGACTTGGTATAGGGCATACAATTCACGCAAATGCGGCATTAATACGTGATATTTTGCCGCTAGCGTTTCATCACCGTCGACGAGGAGTTTGGCGACTTCGGTATACGTCAATCGAGCATGGGAATTCATTACGGCATCGTAAAAGCGTGTGCGCGTTACTTGACCTTGTTCATCGATCAGCAACTCACACACCATACACAAGCGGTCAACATGGGGGTTGAGAGAGCATAAACCGTTGGAGAGAATTTCTGGCAGCATCGGGATGACATTTTCAGGAAAATAGACCGACGTGCTACGGTTTTTGGCTTCTTTGTCCAAGGCACTGTTGACTTGCACATAATGCGAGACATCCGCTATGGCGACTAATAATTTCCAGCCTTTGGGGGTTCGTTTGCAATAGACGGCATCATCAAAATCGCGGGCATCTTCACCATCAATGGTGACTAAGGGCGTTTGGCGTAAGTCGACGCGATTTTCTTTAGCGGATTCAGGGACTTCAGGGCTTAAAAGTTTTATTTCTTCGAGTAGTTCTTCAGGCCAGAGATGGGGCAGCTCATGAGAACGAATAGCCATTTCTATTTCCATGCCAGGCGCTAAGTGATCGCCTAAAACTTCAATAATCCGCCCAATGGGTTGGCGCAATTTAGTCGGTTGTTCGACAATTTCAGCGACGACAATTTGCCCCTGCTGAGCATTACCAACACCATCTTTTTGCAACAAGACAGTTTGAGCGATGTTTTTATTATCAGGAACAACGTAGGTAAAGCCGTCGTCTTTATACAGCCGTCCGACAATTTGGTGGGTATTGCGCTCTAAAATTTCAACGACCGCGCCTTCGCGACGACCTTTTTTATCGATGCCTGCAATTCTTACCATTGCGCGGTCGTTATGCAGCAATGAGTTCATTTCTCGAGGGGACAAAAATAAATCGTCGGAGCCATCGTCCGGTCGAACAAAGCCAAAACCATCGGCGTGACCAATCACGCGACCGACAATTAAATCCTTATTATTAACTACGCAGTAGCGTTGTTCACGATTAAATAATAGCTGGCCATCCCGTTCCATAGCCCGCAATCGGCGCCGCAAGGCCTCTAGCTGATCTTCGGATTCTAATGCAAAAGCGTTAGCAATTTCTTTACGCAACAAGGGGTTACCCGTGTGCTGAATATATTGCAGGATCAGTTCTCTGCTGGGTATTGGGTTGTCATACTTTTCAGCTTCGCGCTGGGCGTAGGGATCTTTTGTTGCATTAAAATCAACAGTTTTTTTAGACTTCGATGGCATTTATCTTAGTAAATAAGGAGGATAACGAGAGTAAGCGGTTGACCATATGATACATGCTTAGTCTATTGATTAGAATTGAAATAAAGCATTAGGACTTAGCTGCTCTATTGAGTTTGCATTACGGCGTTTTCAATTTATGTTAACGATAGTTTATGCAGGGATAAAAACAGCTTTAGCCATTTATTCGATAGCTAAAGCTATTGAACGCCAAAAAAAACATTACTGACGCAATCTGAAAGCGCGATAAGTGAAGTTATGCTACAACGTTTTTGATCAAATTGTAATGACTAAGCTAATTAATCGTTAGGTATTTCTGCTTGTTAGCTCTTGTTAAACGCATTTTGAGCGATAGCGCTGGAGTAGCCTTGTCGAGATAGCACAAATCCTACGTGTTATCCGTTAGCATCGTGTTGATGTCGGTACAAAATTTATGGCTCATGAAGCAAATTGTGTGACCGGGTTGCCTTAAGTTTGGTGCAACACCGAGTTCCAACCTAGGCTGTCGAAATACCTTAATTCAAAGTATAATTTAAACCACTGGTTAATGGATTCGAAACTCACCCCAGCGCGATGCCCAACTGTCAAAACTGATACGCAGCCGTGACGACTGGCGAACAAAAACCGTTCAACGAGCAGATGAACTCCGGGAGCACCGGAAAACCCACAAACGAAATCGAGCGCACATAGCCGAGCTTAAGCAGCAGATCGATACCCTGCAACAGGCGGTTGAAGTGGATAAAAAAACGCTGATAGCGAAGCCCGTTGTTGACTTAGAGCCAAGCACAAGAAGTCCGCGCTTTGTGCGTGTTGCTAGTGATACAAGCCTTTGTTTCTTATCGTAGTGTTCCAAGAATTCTGGGATTGTTCAATGCCTTGAGAGACTCCAGCTCGGGCTGGATTCCGCATTTCACCTCGGTCATCAACTGGACTTTGCGCCTAGGTTTAGGGTTGCTCAAACAAGTCCAACCGATCACTGAACCGTGGAAACCGGGATAAGGCAACCGTTACCTAGGCATTAAGCCACGCACACCAATGACTTGGTAATCTGGGAGAAAGAAAACATCCCTTATACTGTGCGCAAGAAACGCCAGGCTTTTTTTCGATAGTATTGAAAGCGAAAAAGCGGGTGAAACATAGATTGAATAGGGAGGCTTATTTCGACAGCCTAAGTCTTGGGTAATATGTAATCACTTCTCGGTAAGAGCGCGGTCTTGGTCTCGGATAGTAAGTTATCACTTCTTTATAAGCTGGTGCATTGTAACGAATAACCTGACGAAAATGCGGGTGACGGTGAACATGTCGTGTCCAGACATCGTGCGCATCAGCTTGGCTTGCTGTTGTAAAAAATAACGCAAATACAACAAGTTGAATTAACTTGAATAACTTTTTCATACAACCCTCTATTAAGTTTATTTTACTGTCCGACGTTACTCAGTAACGTCACTTTTCTTCACTCTCGTTTGCCGCGCTGAATTCCATTGGATTTATCGGAATCAGTCCGAAGGAGTCTGGTAAGAGTATCGCGCGACGAGAAGCTATCTCGGCGATGTTCGCATTAAAAACCATATAAAATAAGGAAAAAGCAGTAATCTAGCTACCTTATTTTTGGATATATTCCTTTCGACGACAGGGATGCAGGACATAGGGCATCTACTAGAGGTTTCACCTAATGCACCTCTTGTCGATAAGCGACGCGAGCAGTTACCGCTGCGGCGCAAAAGAAAGTATCTCAACTTTGGGGCAAGAACCGATTTAAAAAATCATCGAGATAGTAACTCATGATTTGTTTATGTAATCCGCAGAATAACTGCGTAACATCAGTTACTATTCAACTTGGTGCACATATTAAGGCGTGGGATATTAATGGCAGCTTAACGAAAACAAAAAAGATACTTACGCGACTACTTAGGTGATTTCTAGAAATTAAATTTCCCATTTTTGCTGAGCTTGTCGAACCACTTGTTTCAGTTACAGCGCTCTTGGATAGACTCAGGGTGAACGGTAAATGATTAACCCTTATCTCTTGGACTAGGTTTATTGAGTGGAATTGAGAGCGACATAAAGGAACTCGCAATCCCTGCTCCATGCTAAACAACGTCCACAGCGAGCAATGTCTTGTTTACTACAATATTCATCTAAATCTCCGTGAGATTTACCACAATTATTCACACGAAGAAATAGAGTTTAATTTAAAACAATAAGTTACAGTTATTAGTACACTTGGCACAGCATCTGCATTGATACATCGTAATCATACACGCGAGAGGTCATCATCATGCAATTACCGGTCTTAAATGAAGCACCCACAAAATCTGGCTGTTCAGCCAGCTCCTGCGGCACAACAGAAAATCAAATGGACGTGCTACCTGATTCCATTCGGGAAAAAGTCCAAAATCATCCTTGTTACTCTGAAGACGCTCATCATTATTTTGCTCGAATGCATGTGGCTGTTGCGCCAGCTTGCAATATTCAATGTCATTATTGCAATCGTAAATACGATTGCGCCAATGAATCACGTCCAGGTGTCGTATCAGAGTTATTGACTCCGGATCAAGCTGTTAAAAAGACAATGGCGGTTGCGGCAACAATTCCACAAATGACTGTGCTTGGGATTGCAGGTCCTGGCGATCCACTAGCTAATCCAGAGCGCACCTTTGAAACCTTCCGGCGTTTAAGCGAAGAAGCCCCCGATATTAAACTGTGCGTTTCGACCAATGGGTTAGCCTTACCGGATGCGGTTGAAGAATTGTCTAAACACAATATTGATCATGTCACGATTACCATTAACTGCGTTGATCCAGAAATTGGGGCAAAAATTTACCCGTGGATTTTCTGGAATAACAAACGTATTAAAGGCAAAAAAGCCGCGAAGATTTTAATTGACCAACAACAAAAAGGCCTAGAAATGCTGATTGCCAAAGGTATTTTGGTCAAAGTCAATTCCGTTATGATTCCAGGCATCAATGATCAACACTTGGCTGAAGTCAGTCGCGTGGTTAAATCAAAAGGGGCGTTTTTGCATAACGTTATGCCATTAATCGCTGAAGCTGAACACGGTACATTTTTTGGTGTGATGGGGCAACGTGGCCCAACACATGATGAATTGCAGGATTTACAAGATGCCTGTTCTGGTGACATGAACATGATGCGCCATTGCCGTCAATGTCGAGCGGATGCGGTTGGTTTGTTGGGTGAAGATCGGGGTGATGAATTTACCATCGACAAAATCGAAGAGATGGACATTGATTACCAGGCTGCAATGGAAAAACGCAAAGTCATCCACCAGGCGATACAAG
This sequence comes from uncultured Methylococcaceae bacterium, assembly GCA_903945375.1. Taxonomy (GTDB): domain Bacteria; phylum Pseudomonadota; class Gammaproteobacteria; order Methylococcales; family Methylomonadaceae; genus Methylovulum. Next base: position 45,979 of record CAJAVP010000128.1, read on the forward strand.
CCGAGATGGACAGCAAACGTTTGGAAAAATCACAAAAAGCGGAGCAATTTAAAGCCGAGCCAAAATTGGATACCCGTCCGGTGCTGATGGCAGTAGCGACCGCTGGGCAAGGCTTAATCAATGTGCATTTTGGTCATGCTAAAGAGTTTTTAATTTATGAAGCTTCACCTGATGGCGTAAGGTTTATCAGTCATCGTAAAGCCGATCAATATTGTGGCGGTGACAGTACCTGCGGTGATGGCGAAAGTGTTTTGCAATTGACAATTCGCGCATTAGCCGGCTGTGAGGCGGTGCTGTGTTCCAAAGTGGGCTATGAACCGTGGGAAATGCTCGAAAATGCCGGCATTATGCCTAATGGCGAACATGCTATGGAACCGATTGAAGAAGCGGTCATGGCGGTTTATAAAGAAATGGCTGCGGCTGGTAAGTTAGCTGTCTTGCCTGAGTCTGTTCGAGCCAGCGCATAACGATACCCTAATATATCTGGGTGAATTAAGGTTTTAGGAGTTCATCATGGCGGTAAAAATTATTGAATCGTGCGTTAATTGTTTTGCCTGCGAGCCTGTTTGTCCCAGCAAAGCAATTTATGAAGCCAAGCCGCATTTTAAGGTGAATCCCAATAAATGCACCGAATGCGAGGGGGATTATCCGGTTTTTCAATGTGCCAGTATTTGCCCGATTGAAGGGGCTATTTTAAATGCCCTAGGCGAAGCCATTAATCCCCCCGGCTCGTTGACAGGTATTCCGCCAGAAAGAATGGCGGCGGCAATGGCCGAATTGCAATCGCACTGAGGAAAGCGAATGGCTACGGTGGTGTTCTACGAAAAACCAGGCTGCTCAGGTAATCAACGACAAAAAGCGTTATTACTTGCCGCCGGTCACCATATCATTGCCAAAAATCTACTTGCCGAAGCTTGGCGTGCACAGGAGTTGCGTGCCTTTTTTGGTCAGTTGCCAGTATCAGACTGGTTTAATCCAAATGCTCCCGATCTTAAATCAGGGCTTATTCAGCCCGATCAGCTCGACGAACACAGCGCACTCGCACTGATGTTGGCAAATCCATTGCTGATTCGGCGACCCTTATTACAAGTCGGTGAGCAGCGGCACGTGGGTTTTGATCAAGAGCAAATAGATCAGTGGATTGGGCTGAGCATCAAAAATGATCAGAATTTAGAACAGTGCTCAAAAACACTGGCACAAACCAGCTGCCGTCATGATTAAAGCCCCTATCTTAATCCAAGATGGCGTCCCTCAAGCTGTCTCCTTGTCAGAACGGGTTCATTGGATAGGTGCGCTAGATCCGAATCTACGTACTTTTGATATTATTTTAAAAACCGCCAATGGCACCAGCTATAACGCCTATTTGGTACAGGGTAGTGACGGTTTTGCGGTCATTGACACGGTGAAAGAAAGCTTTGCCGATGATTTTTTTGCGCGACTAGAAAGCGTCGCTCGCTATGAGCAAATAACCGTCATCGTACTCAATCATTTAGAACCCGACCACACCGGCGCATTACCTGAACTCATGCGCCGCGCACCACAAGCCCGATTATATATTTCGCAAAAAGCACAAACCATGCTCAAGGCCTTGCTCAAACAAACCGAGCTGGAATTTACAACCGTATTAAGTGGCGATTCGGTATCACTGGGCGATCGCAGTTTACAATTTTTGCATACCCCTTATTTGCATTGGCCGGACACGCAATGTACTTATTTGCCAGAAGAATACACGTTGTTTTCCGGTGATGTCTTTGGTTGCCATTTTTGCGATAGCCGACTCTTTAATGATGAGGTGGGTGATTTTCGTTTCTCGTTTGAATATTACTACGCACACATCATGCGACCATTCAAAGAGTATGTGAATCACGCGCTGGATTTAATTGAACCACTATTACCCTTACAAACCATTGCGCCTGCACACGGCCCTTTGTTGAGAGATCGTCCACAGCGTTACGTCAAACGTTACCGTGAGCTATCACAAACAACATTACTCAACGAAACTTCGGGTGGTGAAAAAACACTGCTCATTTTTTATATCAGCTCTTATGGCAACACCCGCCGTATGGCAGAAGCCATTTATGAAGGCGCAATGGCAATAGAGCAAGTACGTGTCTCACTTTATGACTTAGAAGGGAGCGAGATCGAACCTTTTGTTGATTTAATCGAAGGTGCCGATGGCATTATCTTTGGCACACCGACAATTAACGGCGATGCAGTTAAGCCAGTTTGGGATTTGCTATCTTCTTTAGCGGTTATCAATCTGAAATCAAAGCTCGGCGGCGTGTTTGGCTCATACGGTTGGACGGGTGAAGCCGTGCGTATGGTAGAAGACCGCTTGCGGGGCTTGAAATTGCGCGTGCCGATTCCAGGGCTACGGATCAAACTTATTCCAACCGATGAAGAGCTCGAACTTTGTTTAGCATTTGGACGCGAGTTAGCCCAAGAATTAGTGGGGCTACGTCAAAGCAAAATTATTGATATGGCAGATTTAGCCTAACACCCAACAGTAAGACGAATCGAATCATCTGAATAATGACAAAAATTTTTAACAACCCTCCCACAGGAGCATAAACACCATGGCGAAAGCAACTATTACCTTTGAAGATATCAACGTCACCGTATCAGCACCGGCTGGCACACGAATTATAGAAATATCAGAGAAAGTCGGCTCTGGCATCACTTACGGATGTCGTGAGGGCGATTGCGGTACTTGTATTATGAAAGTCACAGAAGGTTGGAATAATCTAACTGAACCATCTGTTTTAGAAGATAAAATTCTGCGCGAAAACATGGCTGGCAAACACAATCGACTCGCTTGCCAAGCACAAGTGCTAGGTGGGGTCATTAAAGTCAAGCCAGTCTGATTTGTATCCCGTCTGCTTAGAGAAGCAGATAAATCTAACTTTAAACCCATTATCCCCCTTTCCATTTATTGAGAGGGGGAAATGAATACTTAGCCTAATCTTAGGAGAAAATCATGGCGTTAGTCACTTTTTCAAATCCCGAATATAAAGACAAAACCGTTTACGCGATAGCAGGCAGTCATACTCAAACCTTACTTAAACTTGCCCGCGAAAACAAAATACCCATTAATTTTGAATGCGAAGATGGCGAATGTGGCACATGTTTAGTTAAGGTATCTAGTGTTGATAAAAAGAATCAGCGCATGGGTGGGCCTTTAACTGAAAAAGAAAAAACCGTATTAAGACAAAGCGGCAAACTCACTAAAGAAGAAATGGAACAAATGATTGTTGATGACCTACCGTCTTCTTGGCGTCTGGCTTGTCAGATGATTGTTCGTGACGAAGATATTTTAGTCGAATACTAAAAACCCATGTCCGCCGCACCGTTAACGCTCAATTTACGCGAACAGCGATTTAACCAGCTGACCCAAGGCGATATTGTATCGCCTAACCAAGAATGGTTGGCTTGTATATTGGCGAGTTGGCGCGGCGGACAAGGTGCATTACCCGATTATTTGGGTTTATCTCCGCAACAATTTAAGCACATGCAAAGCCATTTTTTTCCGCGTGTCGACTTAGATCCCCAAGCCATCTCGGGGATACACTTAGATTTTAGTCGCATGTTAGAAAAAGAAGACTTAGCTACGCTCCTCAAACAACATGCATTCGACGATACCGCTGAAGTCGATTGGATCATCGCTATCCTTGTTGCCGCGTGTCTAGGCAATGATCATCTTTGGCAAGATTTAGGGTTATGGTCGCGTTCCCAGCTCAGTGCCATGCTGAGTTACAATTTCCCGCGTCTTGCTAGTAAAAACGATAAGGATATGAAATGGAAAAAATTTTTATACAAACAATTATGTGAGGCGGAAGGGATCTACGTGTGCCGTGCCCCTTCTTGCGAAGTGTGTATTGATTATCCCAAATGTTTTGTCATAGAAGACTAACGTCCCTGTTGCAGTGAAGTCATCTTGACGCTATGGAATTGTTTAAGAAATTAGCAGCCGACATCATGCGAAAAGCGGACACTTTGCTCAGCTGACCGTCCCAACGCTTTGGCAAACCAAGGCGGTGGTGCTGCAAATACAGATTGAAATTCAGTCAATTGCTGCTCAACACTGACTGCATCCGGAACTTTAATCGGATAAATGTCCGCACGAATTACTTTTGCCGCCGCTGGTCCACCAATGGATTGCACAAACAACACATGGCAGTCTTTGATTAATTCAGCACGGAACAAATTGCGATCTTCTGCGCTATCCGCTTCAATGGTGGAACGGATATCGACTAAACGATAGTCCTGAGCCGTTAATTGGTAAACCAAAAAACGGATGCACGAACCAAAATGCCCATTAACCAATGCACCACTATTAGAACCAATGGCAACCCGAATAGATTCAGGCATATCGCCAGATTGATAAGGCTGGATTTCTGGTAAATCCTCATCTTCCGCTTCATCCCCCCACAGGTAACGCACCGCCAGCTTGATATTTGCTAAACCAATGCCAATGTCTTCGCCATCTTCTTCACCATCCAAGCTGCCTAGGCCTGTTTTTAAATTAGTTACCGTCACCGATTTAAGTTTTTCATCATCCAGAGGCGAGCCAACTCGCTCATGGAGAATGCCCAATAATTTGGGAATATCGACACCGGGCAACACACGACTAGCAAGCGCTATGCGTAAGGCAAGTTCACGAGGTATTGCATCCATTGTTAGCTCCTTGTTTAATAAAGTTATGTCACTGCGGACTTTGCAGAATCGGTTGTTCGGCCTGCCAACGGGCATAACCACCCGCTAAGCTATAAACCTCTGTAAAGCCAAAATCAGTAAAAAATTCAGCCAAATGCTCACTAGCATGACCGTGATAGCAGTAAATCAACAGACTGCGCTGCTTATCTCCGCGCTTGATGAGAGACATCTTAAGCCCGTCATGCACATGCAACGCATTAGGCAGATGTCCTGCTTTATAGGCATTCAAATCACGACAATCTAAAATCAGCGGATTGCTGTGACTCATTAAATGTTCAGAATCTGTAACAGAAAGGGTTTTAAATTTCATAGCGATGTTACGTTAATGACGACACTAAGTCGTTTCTCAAATTCAGAATGTAGCAAACCTGACAATCAACTCAGCGAATGTGGCTATTGTTAGTGTAGCTATTGCTACTAAACCAAAGTTTTCAAACCGTTAAGTTGATCAAGATAAAATAAAGCAATTATGTTGCCAAAATATTTAAGTGGGTCGTAATAATTTATGCGCTTCGTTGTCTAGACGACATAGCCTCTATAAAAGGGCTATTAAGCGGGGAAGTTGTCACGTCACGGAGGATAATATCCAAGATAGTAACGCTATCTCGTTTGCGAAAAAGGCTAGTTGATATTATTAAAGCCAATAGCACACCTTGTCCAATTCCATGATAATCTGATACTCAGCATATTCATCCAACCCTATTCACCTAAAACGATGTCATGATTATCAATCCGACCATTGAACACTACCAATACAACTTGTTAAAAAACACTGACAATTCGGTGCTGATCGAGATGGAAGGCTGGGCGGATAAAAATAATTTCCCTATTGTTGGGCGTTTAGTCGGTGTCTTTTTAGAAATGATGGCCAAGTCCATTAATGCTGAGCGGGTGTTTGAGTTTGGTAGTGGCTATGGCTATTCTGCTTATTGGTTCGCAAAAGCGGTTGGTGCAGGCGGCTCAGTCGTTTGCACGGAAGCCGATTATCTTAATAAAGACAAAGCGGAGCAATTTTTACGTGTGGCTGATTTATGGTCAAGAGTAGACTTTCAAGTTGGACTGGCAGAAACCCTTTTTGCCCGAACCTCGGGCTATTTTGATATTTGTTATAACGATGTTGATAAAATTGACTATCCCAGCGTTTGGCTAATGGCAAAAGAACGCATTCGCCCAGGTGGGCTATATATTGCTGACAATGTACTGTGGCGCGGACGAGTCGCGCTTGAAAATAGCTCCGATGTATTTCCGGGTTGGACGCAAGCGATTATGGCGCATAACGAACTTATTTTTAACGATCCGGATTTTGATGCGTTTATTAATCCGAATCGAGACGGCGTTTTAGTTGCACGTAGAAAATCCGATTAACGACTTTTATGGGGTAATTAGAGTCGCTTGTGCATACCGTGCTTTATTTTCTAAGGCAGAATATGAATGGTCGATGTGAATTAAACAATGACCTGTCAAGGAAATTTCACATTAGAAGCTTAGACTTCACGCTATTCATCCTCTTCGTATTCGTGCGCATTATGGTGAATTTGACCAGACAACGATTGCTACAACGTGTGGTCAAGGCGGTTTTTGTCAATAAACTCAGCGTCTAAAGGTTCTCAAATGAAATTAAAAACACTCGTAAGTGCTATTGCTTTAACATTTTCGTTTGCCGGTACAGGTGTCGTCTGTGCGGGTAAGCCCGTCACGCCTAATACTACGGTTAAGCTTAAAATTGTTGCCATTAACGATTTTCACGGTCAATTAGAATCACCGGGTAGCTTTCGAGCCTTGTCAACGGATGCTTCGGGGACTGTTCCTGTTGGTGGTGTTGATTATTTGGCGGGCTATATTGCCGATATTAAAAGCAAAAACATCCATACTACGGTAGTTTCAGCAGGCGATTTGATTGGTGCGTCTCCCGTGGTTTCCGCATTATTTCACGACGAAGCAACTATTGAAACAATGAACCGCTTGGGTTTAGAGATCAATGCTGTTGGTAATCATGAATTTGATGAAGGCAAAAATGAACTACTGCGTATGCAAAACGGTGGCTGCCATCCGGTTGACAGTGATAGAAGCTGTCAAGGGGCTAAGGTCGGTACGGCTGTCCCTTTTGAAGGCGCAGCGTTTAAATTTTTAGCCGCGAACGTGGTCGAAAAAAGCAGCGGTGAAAGCTTATTTCCTGCTTATGATATTAAAGAGTATGACGGCGTAAAAGTTGCCTTCATCGGAATGACCTTAAAAGAGACGCCGACGATTGTCACTCCCAGTGGTGTAGCGGGTTTACGCTTTAAAGATGAGATTCAAACCGTGAATCATTTAATCCCTAAATTACAAGCGCAAGGCGTCAAAGCCGTTGTCGTATTGATTCATCAAGGTGGTGTTATGCCTATAGTGCAGTCGATTGACACAATCAATACCTGCGACGGTAATTTGGAAGGCTCACCTATTAAAACCATTGTTAAGGGCTTATCCAATGCGGTGAACCTTGTTATTTCAGGTCATACACACCAAGCCTATAACTGCAAACTCGCAACTAAAAATCCTAAGCATCTGATTCCTGTGACGAGTGCGAATAGCCAAGGTCGTATTCTGACGACGATTGATATGGAATTATCTAAAGTGAATGGTGCAGTTAAGAAAATCAGCGCGGTGAATGTCGCTGTTGATCGTGGGAATGCCGCGATTACACCTGATGCTGATATTGCCCAAATTGTCGCCAACTATAAAAATTTATCGACCCCAATTGCCAATCGGGTAATTGGTCGCATCAGCGCTGATTTAACGCGCACTACCACGTCTGCTGGTGAAAATGTGATGGGGAATGTGATTGCCGATGCCCAATTAGCAGCGACCCAAGCCGCTGCATTTGGTGGCGCACAAGTCGCCTTTATGAATCCAGGCGGGGTACGTGCGGATTTGATGTATGCCAGTAGTGCAGCCTTAGAAGGGGACGGTAATGTGACTTTTGGTGAAGCATTTATAGTTCAACCGTTTGGCAACAGTTTAGTGACGCTAAGTTTAACTGGTGCTCAAATTGAAGAGTTGCTTGAACAGCAATTTATGGGTTGCACCAATGCTCAAAGTTTTAACCGCATTCTGTTACCGTCCACTGGTTTTAGTTATGCTTGGCGTGCGACGGGTGCAGATTGTGACAAAATTGATCCAAACGACATTAAAATTAATGGGGTTGTTGTTGATCCTGCAGCAAGCTATCGGGTGACGGTTAATAGTTTCTTAGCCGATGGCGGCGATAAATTTAACGTGCTCACCAAAGCGACAAATCGTTTGGGTGGCGCTCAGGACAGTGATGCACTAGAAGCGTATTTCAAAGCTAATTCACCGATTGCGCCAGTTGGATTGGATAGAATTCAACAATTGCCGTAATCGTTGTGTTATAGCGTTTTCAATCATCTGTTGATGATAACCTAATCTGGAGTAAAACAGCTTGTAATTCAGCCCCCCTCTAAAATTATTGCGATTAAGTCGTCATTTCGGCAGGGATTCGCTATCTCATTTATTTAGGGCGGGGGCAGAATAGTTACAATTTTTTTCAAAATTGGATTGGTCTTCATTTTAATAAACTTAACTAATTGATTTTTTTAAATTACCATAATGAGAGTTACAGGCCGTGAATAGGCTATAACGCGTGGAGTGCAAGCTCTGCTTGCATGTATTGACTGGCAGGCAGAGCCTGCACGCCTTAATTACGTTATTTCAAACAATCACCGTCTCATTTTGGTTGAATCTCGTTCGTCAAATCACTTGCGTTAACGTGAATTAACAAAAGTCAATAGGTTTTATAAAACGCCTCAGGGCAATCGCGCTATGTAGCCGTAGCACTAAAAAGCAATTTGAACCGGTAGTCATCATTTAAACAAGCCCTGAACTTACGGCGTTTTAGGCTATCTTTGGTTGGAGCATTATTTCTAAGTAGTGTCTGACCGAAAATGCAAAAAATAAAAATCTAACTGAAAGGCTTGCTAAATTTCAGACGAAAATTGGCTGGCTGTTTATCAAAGATGGCTAATACAGCGTTAAATCCGACAATTATTAACAACAAGCAGAATTTTGGCCGCAACTTGCCCATCCA
>CAJAVP010000129.1 GCA_903945375.1 uncultured Methylococcaceae bacterium
CCAGCTTAAAAAAGACCTGCCTAAAGCACAAGATTTCGTTTTGGCATTATCTTAAGGATAGGCTGCTGGGCGGAAACACCATTCCGCCGTTGCCTGATTTGATTCGGGCAGCGGCTACCTGTGGGTAATGAGAAGTTACCGAAAGAGTGCTTAAGGCATTGATAACCGAGCCAGTTATGACAATTGAGCGAAAAGGAATTGACTGTATTCAACAGCCTAATTTTCTGAAAATTTTTATGGCAACAAATTCTGACTATGCAATACCGGCAACATCTGATGAGAGACGTTTTTTAGTAACTGATGTCAGTAGCACACGGATTGGAGATCGTGAATATTTTAATCAGTTACATAAATCATGCAATTCTCTTGATGTTCAAGCTGCTTTTTTAGCTGAAATGTTAGTGCGTGATGTTAGTAAATTTCACCCTGGCGATATTCCAGAAACATTGGCTCTGAAAGAGCAGAGACTTTTCAGTTTTGAGAGTCACCAAAGCTGGCTGGCGGATTTTCTTCAAGCTAAGGAAAATACCATATTTCAGCATTGGGTAAGTTTTGCCGCGCTTTATGAAAATTATCAAAAATGGTGCGAATCTCGAAAAGTTAGCAGTTTTCAAATAGTATCAACCCAAAAACTTTCAAAATACTTAGCAAAAATTTTCACATCAAAACAGGCTAATAACCAGCGAGGGGTATTTTTTGGCTCTAGCAGATTTTTTGCAGTGGAATCCTTTGAAAAGTTTGAGCGAGTCAATATCACACAGGTTTGATAGCTAATTTCAAAATGCTGTATTTGCTGCATAATGCTGTATAGCCATAAGTTATTGATTTTATTTATAAAAATGCAGCAATGCAGCAAATACAGCAAATTTTATTAGTCCATGGAAAATAATTTTATAAAAAGGTAGTCATTTATTTATGTTCTCTGTGCCCTACACTATAGCGAATTTGATAAAAATGCCGTATTTGCTGCATTGCTGCATTTTTTACTTATTTATCAGTTACTTATATCTATGCAGCAATATACAGCAATGCAGCAATGCTGTATTTGCTGTATATTTTTACCCTGTAACAAAGGAAATTAACTCCAAAACATTAAAAAGGATTTTTAAAAATGGACAACGCTAAAGATAAGGACAGCTCAACCTTAAGAAAAAGAGGGTTTACCGCTGAGAACGCTGGCACTATTCGATTCACTCAAAAACAGCTCAAGGTAGTGAAAGAGCTTGCCGCAGGCGCAACCTATCAAGAAGCGGCAAAAACAGCGGAACTTGTTCATAGTTCCGCTTACCGCATAGCTCACACAACTGAAGGGCAGCGAGAGATCCTGCGCTTACGGGAAGATGCAGAAAAAGCATTAATGACGGACTTAGCCAACATGGTTTCACAGTCACTAGAGATTTTGAAAACACAGTTGAACAGCCCTCTACCGGATAGGCGAGTTCGAGCAGCTGAGTTCATACTGAAGCATTTGGGTAAGTCGTTAATAGTGAGGTCGACCTTTAATGACAGCTGCAACGAAACCCAAACCGAAAACAAGCTAATCGACATAAACCCAAACTAAACGGATTTTCCACCCAAAAGCACAAGGAGTGCAACAATGCCAAACCAACAAAATAAACCAACCCTCAACGGCTTCCGCCAAATCATTTTCAATATCAATGGTTTTTATAACACTTTTCCTGCGATAAGACTCAACACAGAAGAAGTCAAACTTCTAAAAACCTTATCGGGCAGCACATCACATGTAGACATGACCTCATGGCTAGAGTTGTCTGATACAGTTGTTGAAGGCGTGACTATGCCAAACTGGCATCCCTACGGATATAGAATGCTGGCGGACGCACGTGAGGCGTTAAAATCTTACAAAGGTCGAGATTCTTGGTTCTTCAAGTATATGCAAGGGCAAATATCTCAACTGGACGTGTGGTTATATTTTGCTGAATGCTCGTTTATTGAAGGCGATGACATTGCCTGAAAAGCTCAAGACGCCCTGAAATTTTAGGGGGCGTCTATCATCAATGCCTAGGGGGTGGTGTTTTACCACCCCTACAAAGGGCACTGGCAATGACGCTGTACACAGGCAATAGCATATTCTGGTTATTCCGGATAATAGGACTGTTACCGTGTCCTTGTCCTTAATATTTAAAAAGTTACCTTTAAAAAGAATAATCGCCTTTCAAAAAGCCACCTCTACGCCACGATAACGTAGGAAGCAATACGTTGGTGAGGGGTGAATATTAGGGATTACACCTAATAATGCGTATAAGTGAATGATTTACCTAGTAAAGCAATAATTGCATTACTGAGTTTTCTTTTAGTAAGTCACTGGCTTAAGATTTAAGTTAGCTTATTTTTCTGTTTTATATTGCAAAGTAAGCACACAAAAGTAAGTCTATCATGTGTGACTCTAAAGTTTGAAATCAGAAAAAATTGTGGGTGGAGGCAATAACCTAACCTAAAGATAAGTTTAAGAAAAGGATGGGGTTGGTTGGCACATGTATTGCATAATCAAACATAATGCCAATTGTTATAGCATGATTAATGCAATTACAATTACCGTGCCATTTATATTGGTATATTTATTGCTTGATTATATATTGTACCACAGGTTATGTGGGTAATGATGTGATACCCTTCAAGCATAAGTAACATATGCCGACTGAAAAAAAAATGAGTCACTAAACATTTATGCAGTAACTTTGTCAGTAACATTTTTAAATACGAATATAAGACATTAAAAAACAATAGCTTACATTACTATTCAAGACCTTGTACGTACCAAATAGTTGTTTGAAGACGTGCAAAGAGATACACAAACCCGCAAGTCATAAGGCTTAGCGGGTTTTTTATTGTCCAACGAAATACAACGAAAACCTATGGCATACACCTAAAACAGTGACACAAAAACGTGTCACTTTTAAGGGCGTATCATGACCAAGGAACTCAACAAAGAATCCGTATACAGATCGGCTAAGCCTAAAGAAAAAGATTACACCATTAATGATGGAGACGGCTTAGTCATGTTGGTTAAAAAAACCGGCGTAAAAACATGGCGGTTTATCTACCTGTTGGCG
>CAJAVP010000130.1 GCA_903945375.1 uncultured Methylococcaceae bacterium
CAGCTTAAAAAAGACCTGCCTAAAGCACAAGATTTCGTTTTGGCATTATCTTAAGGATAGGCTGCTGGGCGGAAACACCATTCCGCCGTTGCCTGATTTGATTCGGGCAGCGGCTACCTGTGGGTAATGAGAAGTTACAGATCAGGATACCAATCCCCCAAAAACGACACCGCCGCCTCCTTTTTGTCCCGCTGCGGGCCCTCCGTTGCCGCCACCACCCGGCCCACACCGGCCCACATATCGGAAACCATACTGGCATAAAACGTCCGGGAAACTTGCCACCGGGAGTGCATCTCATTCACCGTCACCGGATTGCCGCCCATCTGCGCCCCGCAATGGCGTAGCGCCAAAAACAACGTCCTCTCCCGCACCATCAGGCCAACCACCGCCAAACCGTCTGGTGCCAACCCCACACCCTGTCCGGGCAACGGTGGTGGCTCTGCCGAGTGCGGGTATAGCGGTAGTTGCTGCCCGTTGAGCCGGCGTTCACACTCAATGAAATACCGCCGCGCCTCACGGCCTTTGGCGTTTTTTTCCACCATCGCCAACTCCTTGGCGACATCAAGGGTCAGGTGGTAGTCGATTTTGTCTTGTCCGTAAGTGCTTGATTTTACCGCTCCCCCATTTTGGTGAGCTTTAGAATCAATCGCTTGCGAATAATCCTGATTCTCGACCAAACCATAGTCTTTTAACCGCCGCTTAATCCAAGTGGAAAAATCCCGTTTCACACCGAGAAACTGGTGCAGCTCGCGGGCATCCACGGCGGGTTGCAGGATGCCGCCAATGTCGGCGTTGAACACCGGGATCAAGCCGTCCGTGCCGGACAGCGATGGGTTTGCGTCATGATGATTGGCATTTGTCATATTTTTTTCCTTAATTTCCAATTAATTACCTATCGTCCACAGGGCCTGCCTAAAACCGGCACGCCCCATCATCCAGGCCGATCTATCCCCCCTGGTAGGGAAAAAGCCCCACTTGCACACAAAACCAACACCATGATGTTGAAAGAAAAATGCACAGCTTACCTAGCTGGCGGAGGTGTGTAACAAACGAGACCTAGCGCGACTTCTTCCCCGCAGCGCGAAGCGGGAATGGTGTTGCCCTCCTATTGAGAAAAAAGCGATGGTCAGTCAAAACGCCCGTCACACAACGGCGGGAGCTGAGCTTTTTTAGACCCCAAAGGAGAAAAAAACCCCGGAAGACCCCAGGCACAAAATGCTACCGTCCGCCTTGGACGGGGGGTGCGGAGCTGCAAGCGAAACCGTTTATGTCTGCATAAACGGTTTCGTAGCCCCCGCGCCATCGCCAAAATCCTACCGCCGGTGGCGGTGGTTTTTGGCCCGGCACGGGGCAAATCGGATGCACGCAGAAAAGCCGTCCGCAAAAGCGGCGTTTTTCTTGGCATCGGAGGGAGGGTTATGTTTTGTCCTGGCCCTTCGGGCAGGCGGCAAAACAAGGGGATGGCCAGCCGTTCCTGGCGGAACAACGGGCAAGCGAGGGCGTCGGCGCGGCATCGGGGATGCTGCCGCCAGAAGCTTCAGGGGGCGTTAATGCTTAGCAGCCACGTCGCTTAACGTGCCACTAAGTCATTGTTTCTGTTTTAAATTGCGTGGAAACGCGTTGTTTTCAAGTCGCAGCCGAAACCGCTTTGTTTCAAGTTCACAGCCATTTAAAGGCCGCTTTGTTTTCTGTGTGGCACTGGGGCATCCTGCCGGCAAAACATTGCCTGAACCTCGCCTGTTTATTCGTTTTTTTGAGTGTTGAACTGACACTGCCCAGTGAAATCATCCTAGAATCACGATCTGCGGAGTGGATTGTGCGCCATGCCGCCAAAAGCTGTCAACCGTTTGATTTCATGACATTCCTTCAATCGAACTATACCAAAAAAGTGCCACTTTTCGCGCTTCCCATTTCGTCAAATCCAATGAAAAATAGGCCTCCACAGTACGGATGCAGTACAGGTTCAGTACGCAAATGGGATGACACAGTACAACGCCAGTACAAAAATGGCACCCGCAGTACAGTTCCAGTACATAGCCACTACATCACCAGCTAATGGGCATACAAAAGCCAGGCGGGTCGGACAATCGGAACATAAATAAGGGGGGGAATTGGGCCAGAATGGGAATGACGCCATCAAGGCATTGGAAAAGTTGGCGGAAGGCAACGATGGCAAATCACAAACCTCGAAGCTGCTGGGGGTCATCGACCAAATTGAAGCGGCCTTGGCAGCCGGTGTCCGTCGGGCGACGCTACTTGAAACGTTGCGGCCGACCTTGGGCATTACGATGAATTTGAATGGCTTCCAGACCAGCTTATACCGGATCAGGAAACGGCGGCGTCAGGGTAATGCGGCGGCAACGGGGCAAGCCAACGCCGCTGTCGTGGTGAAACCAACAGTGGCAACCGGGACATCGTTAGTGGTGGCGGCAAAGCCGCCCAGCCACCTGCCGGTGGTGGCCGTACCCGTACCCGCCATAACCCCCTTGAACAGGGGCAACCTGACGTATAAAGAGCGGACGAAAATACTGAATATAGAAACAGCGAAATCGTTGGACGAAGACGATTTTATTGACGAATTTGATTACGAAAAGGGAAAAGGGGACAAACATGAAAGTAGCAGTGATTAATTACACCGGCACAGTGGGCAAGACCACCGTTGCCACGCACCTGTTGGCGCCGCGCATGGGCAACGCCCCGATCATTGCGGTGGAAAGCATCAATGAGACTGCCGCCGGCTTGGGCGCGACCGTGGAGCAAATAAAAGGCGAGCGGTTCAAAGAACTGCTGGGTAAACTGTTGGTGGCGGATGACCTGATTGTCGATGTCGGCGCTTCCAACATCGAGGACTTTATGGGCGGCATGAACAAGTTTGATGCCGCCCATGCCGAATTCGATTATTTCGTGGTGCCGGTCACCAGTGGCACCAAGGAGCAACGGGAGACGGTGATGCTGATCCAAGCCTTGGCAGGGCAAGGCGTCCCGGCGGAAAAAATCCGCCTGCTGTTCAACCGGGTCGAATCCAGTGTCGAAGAATCGTTCGGGATCGTCCTGAAGCACATCCAGAAAACCCAAACCGCCACCGCCAACCCAGAGGCGGCCATCCATGAAAATGAACTGTTCGACGTGTTGGCGGCCAAGAAAATCTCCATCGTCAAGCTGTTGGAAGACCCCAAGGATTACAAAGCCCTGCTACGCGACAACAAAGATGCCAATGAGAAACAACGTGCCTATTGGGCGGACATGTTTGGTTTAAAGGCGCTGGCCAAAGGCGTGAACCGAAACCTGGACAACGCGTATGCAGCGTTGTTTGCGTAATAGCAGCAGCTTATGGACAATGAAAAGGGAGGGCCACGCACAGTACGCGACGCACTGATCCTGGAAGCCTTGGGCGACATCGGTGTATTGTTGGGCAAAGCTGACGAACTGAACCGGACGGTTGCACCGTTGGTGGCTGCGCTGCAACAAGCCCAAGCGGAAACGCTGGCGGCTGTGGAACGGCACGCCAATAGCCAAAAGCTTGAACTCCATACGGTTGCGGAACAAGAAAAGGCGGCCTTGGAAAAACACCTGTACACCGCCGTGGCCAAGGCCGCCAAAGAACTGGAACAGGCGGGGGGGCGTATGGCAAGGGAGCTGGAACGGCCACCTGGCTTGCCCCCTTGGAAACAGGCCGCTATCGCACTGACGATAGCGTTGGTTGCCAGCTTGGTGGGTATCGGCGGCACTTACTGGCTGTATGGCCGCGGACTGGAAAGCGAAGCAGCTCTGGGTAGGGCGGTAATGGCGGTGTGGGAGCAGTTGGATGAAAAAACGCAAGCACGGATCGAACGGGCTTTTTAACATTGATGCAAATTTATAGGGCAGGGCAGATGGATAACGGAAAAGTAGTGCAGCCCGTTGTGGTGACGGACATCAATATGCCGTTTTGGTCTTTAGTAGTGCTGATGGTCTCGGCACACCGCTACGCTGCTCCTGCATTGCTCTACCTCTGTCCATAGACCACCCTTTAGTGGTGGCATCCTTGCAGTCGAAGTTAGCGGTGGCGGCCATACCAGCGATGGTCATTTTGGGTGTGGTTGCCGGGGTGGTGAGCAGTGTTTTTTATCGCCTGTTGACGTTGACGGGTTGAATTTGTGCCTTAGAAATTATGATCCATAAGACCGGCAAGGGCTTATACACAACCTTCCGCTTTTTCGGGGGCAGTTTGGGGCGGCCCCCGCGCGGAGGATGTGCATAAACCGTGTGTAGGCAAACGGTCAGTCGCGTATCCTGGAAAGCGCGAGGTCATAAACCTCGTTCCTGTCACGTTTGCCCACCGCAATCACTGTCACCGTTATGGTTTTGTCCTCAACCAAGTAAACAAGCCGGTAGCCCAATTGCCGGAGCTTGATTTTGTAAAGGTTGGCCCCGCCTGTTAGGGCGGCGGAAGGGACGTGTGGGTTTTCAAGCCGTTCCTTGAGCTTTTTTTTAAATTGGCCTTTGACGGTGTGGCCTAGCTTATCCCATTCCTTAAGCGCTGATTTTTTAAATTCCAGTTCATAAGTCATCAAGTGAAACCTTCACGGATTCTTCAGTGAACCGTTCTTTCACAAGCTTCAACAATTCCCTATCGTCAAGCAGTTCCATCATGGCCTCATAAGCGGCGGCAGGCACGCAGTAAAATGCCGGCGCGTTCCGGTTCAAAACAGCGATGGGCATCCCGTCACCACTGGCGACGACTTTCATGGGGTTAGCCTTGAGTTCGGAAATGCTGGCCGCGACATCGGTAAGAACAAGATGGCTCATCGTATTTGATCCGTTTAAAATTGTTGATGACCTGATATTAGGTTTCTTAACAGGGCTTGTCAATAAGTGAAACAGTATAGCCTGCATTTATTTATCTACCGCTGGCTGAAAGGAAGCTGGAGGGAAAATTGGCGTAGGCTTGGGCTAAATTTGAATTTAGTCTGTAAAATAATTCCTGTCCGTCATTGGAGATGCTTGCATCATTCAAAAGATGCCCCCTGTAGCAGTATTCGGGTGTGGTCAGACGGATTGTGCAGGCGACAATCCGATTGACCTGTTCAAAAAGCTCCCGACGTTGTTCTGGTTGGTTTCTGCGCCCCAGGGCCATTAAAACATCATCAACCTTACAACCGACATCATCCCCCAATGGCGTATTGCTTGCCATATTGACCAACTGTAGCAAGGTGTCATAGTCGTCTTGGTCTTGGTCGAGCTCTTCGCCAACAAACTCAATCTTGATGCCGCACATTTCCCCCACTACCACATAATCCTCGAACTATTTGCGCCCTTTCAGTTTGGCAAACAAGGATTCACAAACAACATTGCTTGATTGCGAAAGATTTTCCTCACCAAACAGCATTTGGAACTGTTTATTCATACTGATTTCATAATTCATGGTCACTTTATCGATTTCGCCGCCTTCTATCAAACTTCCAAAATAGCGTTTTTTATGATCCGTTATTTCAATAACACCACCACAAAGACGTATTAAAACCGAATTGAACTGTTCAAGATCACTTTCCCCTGTGGGCACACCTAATTTTTGTAATAACGAAGCGGCATGAAACTTAACGGCAGTTACTGGCGGTAATGGCTGTGCGATAGCCAACAACGCCAGATAAACATCAAAATCAGATTGGTCGAATTGGAGGCCTGTGAAAACGACTGTCAAGCTGCCAATAGAAAAAATCGTTTCTTCTTTTAAAAACCTACGGTTTTCTTTTTGATCCGGGTCCAGTGCAGGGAATAATGCCGAACAGAAACTTGCATCAAGGGCGGCATCCTTCCGTCCAATGGGTTTCAAATTGTTAGTATGGGGTTGAGAATTTACTGGCAGTTTTGATTTCATAGATTTTTGTATTTTGATCTTCGCTTGGTTAAAAATAATAATGGATTATCGGTTATCTCAAACTAACCGAAATTTTCAGCTTTGCTTTATGTTGGGATAAAGTTATCCACAGGCTCGTAAACCGATGCCTGGGTTATAAAAAGGTTATATAAGGTTATCGGTCGTCAATAACCCAATTTTATTTCTAAATTTTAATGGCTTATATGATTTTTAGCGTTCCTTCAAAGCCGTGATTACGTTCCTTCAAAGCCGTGATTACGTTCCTTCAAAGCCGTCATTCCCGTTCCTCTAAAGCCGTCAATACCGTTCCTTCAAAGCCGTCATTAATTTCGTGGGTTTCTCGATTTTTTAGCAATGTGTTTTAGTTGACTTTGGCTGGGGTTCATTATGGCTTTAATGGTGTCGCCAGTGACTTCATAATCGATTAAAAAACCTACATCCTTTAAGTGGTCATGAGCCTTTATCAGCACAAACTTTATTTTTCTATGATTGGTGTCGGTAAGCCCTACAATTTTGGCAAGAGT
Organism: uncultured Methylococcaceae bacterium; assembly: GCA_903945375.1. Classification (GTDB taxonomy): domain Bacteria; phylum Pseudomonadota; class Gammaproteobacteria; order Methylococcales; family Methylomonadaceae; genus Methylovulum. The sequence goes on from CAJAVP010000130.1 coordinate 6,382, forward strand.
TTCAAATTTATGGGGGCTTGGGGCGACATGGGTTGAATAATAAGCCTGTAAAGCCTTAGCTGTTGCGTCCCGGCCTAATGCCTGGCGCTGTGCTTTATCAATACTGGCCCACATACCAAATCCAAACAAATTTGCAAATTTTGGGTTTATGGTTATTTCATAGTCAAAAGTGATTTCATCGCGGATTCCTCCTTCTATCAAACCGCCATAATACCTTTTTTTGTGATCAGTTATCTCAATTGTCCCCCCACGCAAACGGGTCAAAACCAAATGCAAACGGGCGTGATTACTGCCTCCAGTTGGTAAACCCAATGCTTTTAAAAGCCCGTAGGCTGAAAATTTTATTGGTTTTCCCAAAGGATAAGGTCGGGCTATGTTTAAAATTTCAAGATAGACATCCAGATCAGACTGGTCGAACTGCTCACCTGTAAATATAACCTCTAGCCCGCCAGTAGAAAAAAGTTTTCCATTTTTTATAAAGCGACGATTTTCCTTTTGTTTTGGGTGTATTGCAGGGAATAATGCCGACCGAAAAATGGCATTTGGGGCGGCGCGTTTGCCATCTTCCCAAAAGTCGAGTTGTACCGGATCAGAAGAAAGTGAGGTATTTGTCGATTCCAGTGTTTTTTGGGAACTTATAATTTTTTGACGTTCAGCAATGGCTTCTATGATTTGGATAGGGTCTCTTTTCATTGCCACCCCTTCTTGTCATCATCTGAATCCATTAATACTTTATTACATGCTTGGTTGACACTGACTAAACTGAGTATCTGTTTCATTTCATCATTTCAGTAAAATTTTTGTGTTAAATCGACGCTCGAAGATTTTACTAATCCAGCAAAATACAGGACTCTGTTAACATAACAACAGAGCCTAGTCGGCCGCCTTTTTTAATGAAATAGTATGGCAGGCGCTAAAAATTTCTGTCTTATCGAAAAGTATCAAAAAAGTGACATAGTTTGATGAGACTAGAGCATTAAATGAGCGGCTTTTAGTTGTCGTGGGAATTATTAATAAGCATCGGAATCGTCACAGTCAGTATTAGGGTCGACACCTGAATCCGCTATCGCCAAATTGGTTATTTCTGTCGCCTTAGGTCCTATCCACGTTCCTAAAATGGCGGCACTGGCATTTTGCCTTCTGAAATTGTTAGCAATACACCATTTGTTAAATGACGTGCCTTTTCCTATGAAAGCACCTCTGATTTTTTTGTAGAGTTGTTTGTTGGTCATAGTGAGGTTATGCTAGATATTCAGAATGAATAATATTAGTGCAGCATACTGCACCTATTCAAGATATATAGTGCATAATTATGTCGATTGGTGATCGAATTAAAGAAGAAAGAGAGAGGCTCGGGTATAGTCAAGAAGCTTTTGCTAATGCTGGAGGAGTGTCTAAAAGATCACAAATAATGTATGAGCAGAATAAAACTGAAGTTGGTGCAGGATATTTCTCTAAAATTGTCGAAATTGGTGTGGATATACAATATATCCTGACAGGAAAAAAATTGATGCTAATCAATTGCAAAAAGACAGAATTGTCAATTTAGATAATATTACATCTATGATTAATGTATTAAACGAAGATCAAAAACAGGAAGTTTTGTTAGTGATAAAAGAAAAAATGCGATTGAACGAGCTTGAAAACTTGATGAAGGAACTATTAAGTAAATGATTTTACAAGTACATATTGCAATTATAGTAATACCTAGTTTTAGGTTACTGGCTGGATAGCCATGATTTGACTTACTGATAGCGCGGGTTAACCGTTATGGTAACTTGGAATTATGGCCTCGGTTCGTGGGACATGAAATTTGTGGAGTGGCTGCTGTTGTCGAAGTTGGACATCAGTTTCAGTTCCCGCAGCGGGATTGGCGACCGTGGGAATTTGTTTGTCGACTGGGCGAATGCGCAGGAGGTGAACACGGTCAGGGATAGCGCGACCGGGCACCGTTGGCGGAGCGTCAGCCCTACCAAGGATTGCGGTATTCAGGTGTCGGAATTAATTTATTAGGGTGCATGTGGCATTGATGTTGATGCCAGACTGACGGATGACAGCGAGATTTACCCGCATCGAGACGATTTGCAAAGCCTACCATCCTGGCGGTGCGATAGTTGCTGCAACTTCGTTGGGTGTCACAACAAGACTGAGGCATACACAACCCCGAGGGGATTCATTCCGATACCTGAAATCAAGAACAAACGCATTCACGCCCTATTCAATTCGATTTGGCAGTCAGGGTGGATTGGGCGGAAGGAGTTGTACCAAGCGATTCATATAATATGACCTAACTCACCTTACGCACTCCCTTTAAATTTGAACTAAATTTAAAGGTAAAATTACCAGCCCATTGACAAACAAGGTGACTAAGATGACAGACCCAATAGAAGACTTATACACCGACTACCTTATCTGCTCTTTTGGGGCGGTGA
>CAJAVP010000131.1 GCA_903945375.1 uncultured Methylococcaceae bacterium
AACTTTGCTGTTGGCCTGGAATGCCGCATTGGAAGGTAGCGCATACGACATTGAACACCGTATTGTTGTTGAAGGGCAAACCTTGTGGGTTCACGAACTGGCAGAGATCACCTTCTCCGATACTGGAAAACCTGTCTCGGCGGTGGGAACAGTACAGGACATTAGCGAGCGCAAACTGATTCTGGAACAACTCGCTGAGGAACGGCGGCGGCTCAGCGATATCATCGACGGCACCCACGCCGGTACCTGGGAATGGAATTTGCAGACCGGCGAGTGCCATTTCAACGAACGCTGGGCAGAAATTTTCGGTTATAGCCTTGAAGAGCTGTCTCCCTCTGATATCGATACTTGGAAAGCCTTTACCCATCCTGACGATTTCAATCTGTCAAATCATCTATTGCAAGAACATTTCGACGGAAAATCCGATTATTACGAATGCGAAATTCGCATGAAACATAAGGACGGCAATTGGGTATGGGTTTCCGACTGCGGTCGTTTGATCAGTCGCACAGCAGATGGCAAACCGTTGTTAATGAGCGGCACACACATGGATATTACCGAGCGCAAGTATACAGATCAGGAACTTAAAGCCAGCGAACAACGTTTCCGGAATATGGCCGAAAACACTAACGACTGGCTATGGGCCTGCGATTTACAGGGCCAACATACCTATTCAAATAGAGTCGCCATCGAGTTTTTTGGTTATGGGTTTCAGGAATTAAAAGCCATAGATACCACCTGCATGATTCATCCCGATGATTTGCCGCTGTTCCTATCGACTATGGAGACCGCCGCCAGAGAGAAGTCGGGTTGGAAAAACCTTATAATCCGCTGGAAAGGCCGGCAAGGCGATTATTTGTCGCTAGAATCCAGCGGCGTAACAATATTGGATGATTACGGGGATGTCATCGGTTTTCAAGGTATAGACCGTGACATTACCGAACGGCTAAAAGCCGAACAGGCTTTAAAAGAAAGTGAGTTCTTCCTGAAAGAAAGTCAACGCATTGGTAATCTGGGCGGCTGGCGAGCTGACCTGGTAACCAATTCAGTCATGTGGACTGAAGGTGTTTACGGCATCGTTAAAATGCCGGTGGATTACAAACCGGATCTGCAAACCGGACTGAACTTTTACCCGGCTGGCTCGCGCGAACAGGTCATCGCCAATTTAAACAACACCCTGGCAACCGGAGAAGCATTTTCAATCGAAGTCGAACTAGTGGATAGCGAAGGCATTCTGAAAGATGTTGAATTACGTGGCTTTGCGCACTACTGCGAAGAGCGTATCGATTATCTGATGGGCACCTTGCAAGATATTACCGAGCGAAAACGGTCAATTGAAAATCTGCAAAAACTCTGGCTGGCAGTGGAACAAAGCCCCAACTGCATCAAAATTACCAATCTGGACGCCGAGATCGAATTCGTAAATCAGCGCTATGAGGAAATCACTGGCTACTCACGTCACGAAGCGATCGGACAAAAACCTGGTATCTTGAAACTCGAAAATAGCGAGCAGGCAATCGATATTTGGAAAGCCTTGCATGCCGGTAAAAATTGGTCAGGAGAGTACGCCAGTCGACGTAAAGACGGCAGCGCATACATCGAACAAGTCTACATTTCCCCTGTTCGTCAGCCAAATGGTCAAATCACCCATTATCTGGTGATTCAGGAGGATATCACCGACAAAAAACGAATGGCTGAAGAATTGAATGTCTACCATGATCATCTGGAACAACTGGTAAAATCGCGCACTTTAGAGATGGAGCAAGCTCGTGAGGCCGCTGAAATGGCCTCACGCTCCAAAAGTGTCTTTTTGGCCAACATGAGTCATGAAATCCGCACGCCGATGAACGCGATTCTGGGCATGTCTCACTTATTACAACGTGAGTTGCACGACCCCGAACACTTGGATAAATTAAACAAAATTAACCAGGCCAGCAAGCACCTGCTCGGTCTGATTAACGATATTCTCGATCTATCCAAAATCGAAGCGGAACGTCTGACCATAGAAGAAACCGCTATCAATCTGGGATCAATAGTCGACCATGTATGCAGCATGATGATGGATCGCGCACGCAGCAAAGGTGTTGGCTTCATTCAGGAGATAGACCCTTTGCTACGGAACTTGACCTTGTCTGGTGATCCAATACGGATTGGGCAAATTTTGATCAATTATGTAGGAAATGCCGTCAAATTTACTGAACGTGGACAAATTGCCCTGAGGGTAAAACTGCTGTCGCAAACCGAGCTGAACGTTGAGGTTCGCTTCGAAGTTCAGGATACCGGCATCGGCATGACTGAAGAACAACAGGTCAGAGTGTTCGAAGCGTTTGAACAAGGTCACAGCTCCACCACGCGAAAATACGGTGGCACCGGATTAGGATTGACGATCAGTCGCCATCTAGCCCAGATGATGGGAGGACAGGTTGGGGTTAAGTGTGCGCCGGGAGTCGGTTGTATTTTTTGGTTTAACGTAACTCTCAAGCGTATCGACTCATCCAATTTATCAGCCTCAGACGAATTGGATGCTGTCGATTTTCGTCACGATGCCGTTATTTTGTTAGTCGAGGACAATGAAATCAATCAAGAAGTCGCAAAACAGCTTCTAGAATCGACCGGCCTCGTTGTTGACCTCGCCTGGCATGGCGGCGAAGCACTGGAGAAGGTTAAATCGCGGCACTATGATGTGATCCTGATGGACATGCAAATGCCGGTGATGGACGGACTCGAAGCAACCCGTCTGATCCGGCAAATACCGACTTACAGTTCAGTACCGATCATAGCCATGACTGCGAATGCCTTCGAAGAAGACAGGCAGCAATGCATGGCGGCGGGGATGAACGATTTTCTGTCCAAGCCGTTCGATCCCGACACGCTGTTTGCAAGGCTGATTTGCTGGATACCTGGAACCCGCAAGGGGCTGGTCAATGATTCAGCTGAGCCTCAAAAAATTGAGTTATCCTTGCTGGCCGACAGTCCGCAATTGAATATCGATAGTGGCTTGTGCAGTTTTAGTGGTAAGCAGGAGAATTATTTTCAAATGCTGCAACGTTTTCTGACGATACATCTAGGCGACGCATTGCTTATCGAAGTCATGCTGGCGAAGGGCGACAGGGAAGCTGCCCGCAGACAAGCGCATACACTGAAAGGGGTAGCCGCCCTATTAGGTCTTGAACAAGTAAAGAAATCAGCCGCAATAATCGAGCACGAACTGAATTTGTCGAAATCCGCCAATGATGTCGAAATTTTGATTCGACGCTTAAGCGAATCTCTGAAAACAGGCGAAAGCGCGATACGGCAAATTATCGAGGAACCCGTAATAGATACACCGAAATTAATCGATCCATTTGAATTGGGACAGCGGGTTGCTTTGCTGGAATCGACCCTGGCAACCAACAATCTGGAGGCCGTCGAGGTCTGGCGGGAAATTAAGCCGCAGCTTTCGCAGTGGGTCGACAGCGAAAGGGTCGAGACCTTGCATCAGCAACTGGAGCAGTACGATTTGCCGACAGCACTGGAAAATCTGCGTAGTATCATCGGCGAATATCCGCAACTACAGACCTATTCGCCACGTTCTTGAGACCAGGAAATTAATGGCACAAGACTAATCCGGCAACACTTTTCCGGATACATTGTTAAGCCGCTATTTGCTGGGATTCATAGTCTACTGGGAACAAATATCCATTGGCTGAATATAGTCAGCAATTCTCGTTATGGCTATTGCTTTATATTCCACCTAAAGCCTGCAATCAAACACCCAATAAACTTCAATAACTACAAATAATCAATGAGATAATATCAATATTGAGCAATTATCCCTGTCATTATTTCAAAATAAAAACAGCCTTAATACGAAACTATGAAGCAAAAAAGAAAACTAATCACCTTTGACTGGGCTATAAAACGCTTACTGTTAACAATACCTTCGTCAAACATATAAACTAAGTTGTAATTTGTGTTTTTGCAATTATAACCGATTGATTTTATTAGGCAGTAAATTTTTATTTTCAGAGCAATACGCCTAAAATCAAAATTGGCGAAGGTATTGGTTAAGCAAATTACTTAAAGAAGACATACCTCACAGTCTCCATTCCGCCGTTGCCTGATTTGATTCGGGCTGCGGCGGCTACCTGTGGGTAATGAGAGGTTACAGTTTTTGCACCTAATATGTGCAATATTTTAGGTGCTTTCACTTTTTAGGTGCAGATTTAAAATATGGGTGTGACATTCCTGTTAGAAACAATTTGTTTTTCAGTAATATTCTGTAAATCAATATGATGGCATGGTTTATGTATTACGTTCTGCTCTGATTGTCCATAAGGAGTGACAACACAATGAGCGTTAATTATCTACAGAGTTATCTTGAATCCCTGCACCAAAGCTATGCAAACATCAATGAGGGAGAGGTGGCAAATTACATACCTGAACTTATGAAAGCAAATCCACAGTGGTTTGGCATCGCACTAATCACGGTCGATGGGCATGTCTATCAGGTAGGCGACTCGCGCCAATCTTTCACCATACAGTCGATTTCAAAAGCCATAACTTATGGGATTGCCTTGGAAGATAACGGCATCGAAGCCGTTTTGAATAAGGTGGATGTAGAGCCATCTGGCGAAGCCTTTAACTCAATTAGCCTAGAGCCTGATACGGGACGCCCTCGCAATCCTATGATCAATGCGGGAGCAATTGCCACGGTAAGCTTGGTCAGAGGTGATTCACCAGACGAGAAGTTTTATCGTATGCTTAAATGTTATGAACGTTATCTTGGGCGCACGGTTAGTATCGACGAAGATGTGTATCATTCAGAGAAGTCGACGGGGCATCGTAATCGCGCTATCGCCTACCTGTTGCGTAATTCGAACATCATTGAAAGAGATACTGATGAGGTTCTTGATGTGTATTTTAAACAATGCTCGATACTCGTTACTTGCAGGGATTTGGCTATGATCGGCGTTACCTTGGCCAATAATGGCGTCAACCCTATAACAGGAGTGCGTGCGCTGAATAGCCATTATGTGCCTAAAGTGTTAAGTGTGATGAGTTCCTGTGGGATGTACGATTATTCCGGAGCTTGGGTCTACGAAGTGGGTATGCCCGCAAAAAGCGGTGTTGGTGGCGGCATTGTCGCCGTATTACCAGGTCAGTTCGGTCTTGCCGTTTTTTCTCCAAAGCTCGATGAACGCGGCAACAGCTCTCGTGGTATCGCCGCGTGCAAAAAAATCTCTGCCGACTTTGGCTTGCATATGTTCCGAACTGGTCGCTCCACAGCGTCTTCGGTAATCCACGCTTCTTATACTGCCGCCAACGTACCCTCGAAACGTAACCGGAATATTGAGCAAACCCAGCTCCTTGCCGAACTAGGTCACGAGGCGGCGGTGCTGGAATTACAGGGAGAGCTAATCTTCGCATCTACCGAAATTGTAATTTGCGAAGTGTTGAAGCTTGCAGAGCATGCCAACTATCTGATTCTCGATTTCACGCGAGCCATAACTATCAGTGACGGGGCCGACAATATGCTCGCAGGCTTAATTCAATCGGTGTCCACACAAGGAAAAACCGTGATTCTGACCGGCATTTGGGATAAATACGAAATGGTCAGGCGTATAAAAAAAGCAATCGGGCACACAGATGAAATGCCCTTACTAAAGTGCAACGATATCGATAGTGCCCTAGAATGGTGTGAAGATCAGTTGCTCTCGGAAAAAGCTTGTGCAGTCAGCGAAGCCCCTCTTGCCAAGCAAAATTACCTCACAGGCTTCACTGTTGAGGAATTTGAAATATTGGAATCCATGCTGGAGCAACGTGTATACAAGGAAGGCACATACCTGTGCAAAGAAGGCGATCCCGGTGATTACCTGTTTTTTATCCTTTCTGGGCAAGTGAGTGTAACGGTACCCCTCAGTCATCGTAGGCATGGGCGCATTTCGACGATATCGGCCGGATCAGCTTTTGGTGAAATGGCTATGCTTGACCGAGGCAAACGGTCAGCTGATGTAATCGCTGATCAGAATGTGGTGTGCTTGGTTCTCGACTACAACCGCCTTGAAATAGATACCAGCTCATTGGGCATGTCTATTCGATGGAAGTTGGTCACGAACATTGGGCGAGAACTGACTCGGAAACTTCGCCAGGCCACCTTGGAGATTAAATCACTAAGGACTTGAAAAACTTGTCTAATTGAAAGCCAAAATATATGCTCATTTTGCGTCCATATGAATTATCCAAGGCGAACCATCGGGTGGTTGATCTATATGGCGACGGCATCGTACTGAATGATACTGTGACGGTCCGTCATCAGGAAAATCCACTAATATTTTATCGAAGAGATCGCTGGCATTTTGCCAGTGTCCTAACTTTAATTCTCCCATAGCATGGGCAAAGCTTTTGCAGAGTTTCTTCTGCGATTCTGTAGCTAAATTTTCTACGGCAATAATTTCAAAAATAGGGAGTGCTTCTGTCTTGCCGACGAAGCGAAATTGTCCCAAAAATCGGCATAAGAGACCTTCAATTTCTGCCATAACGGTACCGCTTGCTAGTAGTTGGGTATGCAGATGTTTATTAAGGCTCTCGATGCGTGCGGCGGTATTTGCACAATCGCCAACAATGCTATAAACAAAATGTCCGCCTCCCCCTGCATGTCCTATATACGCCATGCCATCTTCTAAGCCAATGCGTAAGGAATGGGCAAACTGGGCATAGCGTTTCTCAAACTTGGCAATGGCCTCAACCGCTTCCAGTCCAGCCAGCAGTGCTTTTCTACGGGTTTCTATATTGGGCTGATCGGCCGTCCAAGCGCACATAATACCGTCTGCCCTAAATTCGATCACATCAACACCTTGCCGTTTCAGCGGGGCAGACAACGTTTCGAAATAATCGTTAAGAAAGGCAGCTAGTTCTTTAGGCTTGAGCGTTTCCGCAATAGTTGTAAAGCCGGCCATGTCCGAAGCAAAGCAGACACTGTAGGTCACTTTGTTTAAGGCCGCTTGATCAAAGTTACCTTTGGTGAAATCGTGTGCCAGATTTTCAGGCAAGTACAGCCCAATAGCTTGTGTGACACGTTCCTTTTTCCCTTTTTCTAAAAAATACTGGACTAGAAGCCCACCAAATAGTGCTAAAGGAAGTTGTACCAGAATAGGAATAGCGAGTGGCAACCAAACATTAGATTCAGAGAAAGTCCATTGGGCGATGGCGATGTACCCTGTTATCAAGATCAGGACTATGGGCACTCCCGCGATGGCGGGCAACAAATAGAGCATAGTGCCGACAATGACACCGAACAGAGCAACGATGATAATCTCCCCAAATTCACCTGGAGGGCTAAGGCTCTTGTCTGTCAAAAGATTTCCAAAAGCTGTCGCCGCAATTTCGACACCACTAAGGTCTACGCCATCATCATTGGTAAATACGGTATAAAAACGATCCGGTTGACCTGGGTCGTACAAATCAGAAAAGCCAACGAAGACCACTTTGCCGTTTAAATCGGGTAAAGCTATTTCAGGATTGGGCTGTTGGTCGTCGGCTATGAGCCGGTATGGAATCGTGAGAATGCTGCCAGGTGTCCCGTAGAAATTTAGGAAACGATGATCGCCCCCCTGATAAAGACCAATTAACGCTTGCACAAGCGGGCGATCGGCGGGGGGAATGTTTTCGTTGTCAAGCATTGCCCTGAGGTTTTTGCCAAGCTCAGGGTTGTCACTGAAAATTGACCGCAGAGCTTGCATGAAACCCTGCAATTCAGAGGCATGTGCTGTCTGTGCCAGCAACGGCGGTGCAGACATGCCTAATTTGTGCAAAAGCCGCTCCAGATGAGGATAGGCTTTCATTAGGTGGACTTGCAGGGCAACCGCTGGCATCGTCGGCGCACTGACACTGGTCTTGAAAGCCCAGAATTGATGGACGGCGACCTGAACTTTAGGCAGCGGAAATGGGCCAAGGCCCTTTGCGGCTTCGGCAAGGGCAGGAATGGGCTGCCCCAGTTGTTCCATCCAAACCGAACCCGTCTGTTTTCCCGATGAATTGATAAGGCGTTGTCGTCTACCGACCAGCTTTTCGACTAAGATGACCCGACCTGACTCAGCAACTGCGTCGGCAAAACGCGCATCATCATCCGTTTGTTTAGGTTGCTGGAAATCAATGTCAAAGACAATGGCTGACGCACCGCGTCGTGTCAGGTTTTCAACCAGACGACCATGTATAGAGCGCGGCCATTCACGCGGTAGTTTTGAAATCCCCAGATGTTCTCCGGTCTGATCATCGATAGCGACCACGACCACATCCTTTGGTGCTTGAATAGGTCCACGAAGATTGAATAGCCAAGATAACCCAATATTTTGTTCAAAAGTCGCACCGATAGGCATCAGCACAAGCAGCACGCCTACCGTGGCAGTGACGATACCAGCAATGAGTCCTTTTAACCCGCGTCGCATAATCATGGCCTTAGCAAAGTGGGCAGAATAGCTTTCACCAGTCCAAAGGAATACGATTTCTGACAAGCCTTCTTATCTAGTGCTTGGCCGAAAACACAAATAACATTTATATAACAACAAGATAGAGTATAATACTTCGAGCGAACATAATAGTCCGACCCCAAGCAGGGAAGAGGTGAAAGACATTAACTCATTGAAAATAAACACCATAAAAATGCTCCGCAAAAACAAACCAAGCAAAAGCGTGCAAAACTCATGAGAGAAACCTTCCCAGCTCAACGGACAATAGGCCAAATTGACATTGCGGACATCAAAATCGATGTCCGTTCACGGGATGATATTCCCTTAATTTTGCTCGGCCTGCAGCATATTTATTGCACGGATGCCTTGCGAGAAAAAGTCTTTGAAATTATTAAAAACATACTGCCAGTACAAGTAGTGAATGGCGAAGCTAAACCGGTTTCAGCGGAGGTGGGCTGCCCCGGAATGAATCAGTGGACTATTTTAGTGTTGGGCTGCCTGCGCTTGTGCCTGAACGCCGATTTTGACCGCCTCCACGAATTGGCGAATCAGCACCGCACCTTACGACTCATGCTGGGTATCACCGACTGGGATGAAAAAACCTTTTCCCTGCAAACATTAAAAGATAATCTCCGGTTGTTCACGCCGGAGATTTTGGCCCGTATCAATCAGGCCGTGGTCGAGGCGGGTTACGCCTTGCTCGGAAAAAAAAACAGTCTGGTACCCGTCGCAGGCCGTTGTGACTCGTTCGTAGTTGAGACTGACGTGCATTTTCCAACCGACATCAGCTTGCTTTACGATGCCATGCGCGTTTTGCTGTGCATTTGCGCGCGGTTTAGCGAAGAGTTTGGCCTTAAAGGCTGGCGGCAGTTTAAAAGTTGTTTGAAAAAGCTCAAAAAAGCGTTAAGAATCATACAGAAGCTCAAGCACTCCACAGCAAAGGACGAGGCCAAAAAGCAGGCCAAAGCCGAACAAATTGCCCAGGCGCATCAAACCTTCATTGATTTATCAGCGGCGTATCTGAAACGGGCCGAAGAAACCCTCGGACAACTGACAACCGCACATCAAGTCTGTGAACTGCAACTGGCGAAGCCCAAACAGTTCATTGCCCACGCCAAACGCCAGATCGATCAAATCGAACGCCGCGTGATGAAAGGCGAAACCATACCGCATGACGAAAAAGTATTTTCCCTATTCGAGCCGCACACTGAATGGATTTCCAAAGGAAAGGCGGGCGTGCCCGTTGAGCTTGGGGTGCGTGTAGCGGTCGTAGAAAGCCGAGAGGGTTTTATTTTGCACCACCAGGTCATGGAAAAGACGACCGATGACAAGATTGCGGTAGCCATCGTCAAAGAAACGCAAACACTCTTCCCCTCATTCAAGGCCTGTAGCTTTGACAAGGGCTTTCACAGTCCAGCCAACCAAACCGAGCTCAAAGCCCTGCTTGACCAAGTGACGCTGCCGAAAAAAGGCAAGCTGTCCTTAAAAGAAAAAGAGCGTGAGACCGACGACGCTTTTGTTGCCGCAAGAAAAGCCCATTCCGCAGTCGAATCAGGCATCAACGCGCTGGAGGTTCATGGTTTGGACGTCTGCCCTGATCACGGCATTGATGGCTTCAAACGCTATGTGGCTTTAGCTGTGGTGTCCAGGAATATTCAAAAGATCGGTCAGATCAAGCGTGACGCTGAACGCGAGCGCTTAGCCCAGAAACGGGAACGGTTACGCCAGCGTCAGCAAAAGCTCGCCGCTTAAATTTTTGTAACCGATTTTGGGTGTGTGGATGGGCAAGTTGCGGCCAAAATTCTGCTTGTTGTTAATAATTGTCGGATTTAACGCTGTATTAGCCATCTTTGATAAACAGCCAGCCAATTTTCGTCTGAAATTTAGCAAGCCTTTCAGTTAGATTTTTATTTTTTGC
>CAJAVP010000132.1 GCA_903945375.1 uncultured Methylococcaceae bacterium
AAAAACCCTTGAAAAACTCAAAGCCGACCTGTTACTCACCGACACCCCAGAAGCCAGCCCCGCAACAGAGTCAAGTAAAGCGGCTAAAAAATAAACCAATAACAACCCGATAATCGGATCAAAACAAAAGCTAGCAACACCGAAGTCATGGTTGCTGATGCTCCTAGTGACGAAAAAGCTACTCACACAGTATGCCCGATATGGGTAGCGGGGACGGCATGATGTAATCCTGCCGTCTTAAAGAAAACACAAAGCCCCGATTGCAAGTTGTGCAGTCGGGGTTTTTTAATTGCAAAATTGATCGTTTATGCCTATTTTTTAAATATCTGCATAGATAACGGCGGTCATATATCGCTTAGCCCAATACGAAACACCGGATGGCAGCTACGTGTCAGGTCAACTCACTGAGGGGCTTAACGGTTGCCTCTTTGGCGACGAGCTGATTTGTTTCTCTTCGATCAATATCATTATCAACGTGTCACCCAGCCGCTGCTATTGAAACAATTGCTGGATTTGGATGTTCATATCTCCACTGGTCGGTTAAGTCAGTTGATTACTGATAAATTGGATGTATTTCCATGATGAAAAAGATCAGTTATCCCAAACCTTGATTGTCCGCATCGTCGTACGCGCATACCGATGATACTGGAGTGCGTCACGATGTGGTTATTCAACGATTGATAGCAAGGACAGCGGCGTCTGGGGCAAAATAGCATTGATTCAATATTAAGTTTTGGGTAGGGGTAAAGTTCATGCCATAAAATACTGCAAAGTTTGGCGCTACACCATGTCAAAATCGCGTTTGTAGGGATTACCCGTTTTATTGTTGGTTTGACTTGTTTACTACCGCTGTATGGAAATGCAGGGTGCCGACATAGGAAACCACAACGTTACAGTAGAACCAACACCATATTGACTGACAAAATCTATTTTTCCACCATGCATCTCGACAATTTCTTTGACGATACTCATACCGAGCCCTGTTCCAGGAATTTTTCCTGTGCTATCTGCTCGGAAAAAACGCTCAAAGACGCGCTCAAGTTGCTCCGTGGTCATCCCTATCCCTCGGTCACTAATGCAAATACCCACCATACCATTTTTGTCAGGCTTTAGTGCACTATCGACTAAGCCGATTCGTACGTCTCCTCCGTTTGGCGAGTACTTATAGGCATTGGAAAGTACATTCATTAGCGCTTGAAATATTTTTTTTCGATCACCGAGTATCGAATCTGTCAAGGAAATCGATAAGAGAGGGCTATCACGCCCCTCTGGCGGCTTAAAATGCTTTGTCACGTCTTTTAGTAGTTCGCTGATTTCAACAGATTCTAAATTAAAATCTTTGCCGCGTCGGCTTTCAATTCGGACTAAATCTAGCAACTCATTGATAATGTCAACTAACCATTTCGTTTGTTGGTAGATCGTTTGTAACATTTCTAGGCGCGTCGGCTCGTCAAAATCCATTTTTAGTAGTAGCTCACTAAAACCGAAGATGCTGGTCATGGGGGTACGCAACTCGTGTGCAGCATGGGCTAAAAATTCGCTTTTCATCCGGTCAACTTCAGATTCTCTTGTAATATCACGTAGATAGAGAATGCGTGCGATGCTTGAAGATTGACTATGAATGCCAACAATCTGCAATACACAATAGCGCGGCCTGATTAGAATCATAGGATGCCTTGTTTTATTTTCGCCTTCATCAGCAAAATAAGGAGCGATCCCTCTAAAATTTTCCGGATGTTCACATCTCTTGTATAATTCCGCCTCCAAGTTTTCTTCTGATTTGCCAATAATTTCCTCCGTTGCAATATCTGTCATCATTCGAAATGCCGGATTGACAAATTTGATACGACCATCTGGTGAAAAAGCGACAAAGGCATCGGGACTCAGTAAAAACATGGCATTTAACTGTGCATTGCGGTCTTCTAATATGTCGCTTTTCGATTGTAATTCAGCAGTTTGAGTCAAAACCTTGCGTTGAACAATCGCCGTACTTCCGGTCGTGACCAATAATAAAATTTGCAGTAATGCCGCTAAAGCCAGCCCCCCCGCGCCCACGGATAGACCAATCCAGTGATGCTGTTGAGACAAATAATCAGTGGTCGGTCGTAGCGTTAGTGTCCATACACGATCTGCCATTGTTAATGTGGTCGTCCATTGGTAATCATTTTCTGTTGATGTCTGCACAGAATCAGATATATAAATCAAAGGCTTGTCATCAGGTGCATACGTATCGTCAATTTGAAAAACAAGGCCAGGAATGCTAGCCGCTTGAGTGGCTATTTGTATCATTTCGTCGGCTTTGATGACTCCTACGGCAAAGCCGATTAAGGCATTACGATTAGGTTTGGCATTGACTTGCTTTTGAAAAGCAGGATGCAGTACAAGTATGCCTACACGTTTTTTATGTTCTTGCACTAAATGAATTGGCGACGTCACAGTGGGTTGCATGGTTCGCATTGCGCGCTGAATGGCATCATGACGAATCGGCTCTGAGTTAATATCGTAGCCCAATGCCTGACGGTTACCCTCCAACGGGGCAATATAGCCAACTGTGATGTAGTCCGCCCGCTCTTTGGCACGAATTAAAGCACCTTGTGAATCTTTTTCCTTGATTTGAAAAGCGGTTATTTCCATGCGTTCAGTCATCGTACGCTCAAATGCCGTACGTTGGATTTGTGTGACATAAGGATTAATGCTCAGGGCAAAAATATCTGGATTGTCTTGAAGGGTAACTCGCGTGTAGTATTCAAACTGTTGAAAACTAATATCCGGTGTCACTTCGATGACCCGACGCAATGCGGCAATGGCTTCTTGATGGGCAATAAATCGTTGTTTAAGTAATTCTGCTAAGGTTTCCCCGTGTTTTTGAATCACTTGTTGCTGCTGGGCACGTTCCCATTGTGACACGGTAAAAAATGCCGATGCGACCAAAACCAGCGTAATGACCATAGGAAAAACGACTGTCGTTAATCTTGCTCGCCAAGATGCTTGCTCGCGATAGAAAAAACGGAGGCTTAGTGGCAGCATCACTAACACGCCTAGTGCGTCACCCAACCACCAACTCCACCATGAATAAAGATAGGCCTGTGCAGAAACAATATTCGCCAAATAAAGCGTCGTGATACCCACACTGGTGGAAATTAAACAGGCTAAGGGACCTGCCAACACCAGACACAGGAAAATATCTCGCAGCGTTTCTAGCGTTTGCCAGCCCTCTTTGACAAAACGATTCACCAGCCAACACGCTACCAAGGCTTGTAACGTTGAGCCTAAAGCAATGCTGATAGATACCCAGATGTTGACGCTATGTAAATTGCCGTGTAACCACGTTGCAATTAAATTCATGGTCATTGAGCCTAGAAAAATACCCGCCCAAGCGCCTTGCTTTGACCATAAAAGAGCTGCAACAGCAAAACCCGCAGCGGGAAAAATAGGACTCGCATAGCCCGGTGCAATCGCAAAACTCAGACCCAATGCACCTAAAACTAAATAGATAACGGCGGTCATGCCCATAGCAAACCATTTATTTTTTTTATTTGGCTCTATATTTTCGCTTGATGACATCATAGTTTTTTATCGAGCTGTTAACCTAAAGACAACCACAAAACGGTTACAACGTGTTCAGATAGGGGTAACAATAAGTTAAAATTCATTCGTACTGATACGGCAAATAGGTCTTAATGCCGCCAAAATAGTTGAAAGAAGAATTCAATTTTTATAACAACCACCTGAAATTGATGCTGATTACTGTAAAATAGCTGCCAGGTTACAATTTCAATACGATGATTTATCACTATTATGAAAAAATTCAAATACTTAGTTGGTTACTCACCAACCGTAACAGAGCAAGTACAAAATTTAATTGATAAAGATAAATTGACCGCATTTTTGTTAAAGAAATATCCCTGTACTCATGATATTAGAACAGATAAAGCCCTCTATTCCTATACGATAGAATTGAAGAACCAATTTCTCCGGCAATCTCATCCACTTAGTAAGGTGGTTTACGATGACAAAATTGACGTGCTTTATCAAGCATTCGGCTTGCATACGTTTGTATCTCGCATTCAGGGTAGTCATTTAAAAGCCAAAAATGAAATCCGTATTAGCTCTGTGTTTAAATCTGTTTCACCTGAGTTTTTAAAAATGATAGTTGTGCACGAGCTAGCTCATTTACGAGAAAAACAGCACGACAAGGCGTTCTATAGATTATGTGAACACATGGAATCGGAATACCATCAGTTAGAATTTGATTTTCGGCTTTACCTGACACACCTCGACCTTGTTGGGCAGCTTTATTAACAGATATGTAATGTTCCTGTACACGAAAAAGAAAGGCTTACGTTCGATCAGCACAAGCCGCTGATTTCGCCTATAATGTTGAGCGTGTTATCAAGCTAGAATTAAGCTATTTAAGCATCACTCATGGACAAAAGCAGGTTGGCGCATATGTTTAATTACCGTGTTTTAGCTCAGCTAACTGACAGTCGATTTAGATGATTGATGTCTAATGTGCTACAAGATGTTTAAATACTTGCCATTTTTAATCAATAATTGGAGTCGTGGTTAATCCATCCCCCTCATGTTAGTCAATCTTAATATTATTGATCTTGCCGTTGTTAAGGCACTTGACCTTGATCTTGCCCAAGGCATGTCGGTACTCACCGGCGAAACGGGTGCAGGAAAATCTATACTGTTAACCGCTTTAGGATTGGCTCTTGGCGATCGTGCGGATGCTGGGTTTGTTCGACCCAATTGCAAACGCGCCGAAATCAATCTTGAGTTTGATTTAAGCGACGCGCCGCCCGCACGGCAATGGCTGATCGAGCATGAGCTGGATGAAGGGCTTGTTTGTTTAATACGGCGCGTGGTCAATCAAGATGGTCGCTCTAAGGCTTATATCAATAACCGACCCGTTAATTTACAAACGCTGCAACAACTGAGTGAAATGCTGGTTGAGATTCACGGACAACATGCCCATTTAACACTATTAAATCCCGATGAACAACGTCGATTATTAGATGGTTTTGCTAAAAACCACGCCTTGTTGGAACAATTAAATGCGTGTTACCGGCAATGGCACAAAAACCATAAAGAGCTAGACCATTTAATTAAAGCCAGTACTGATCAAACGGCTCGTGAAGAATTGCTGCGCTATCAAATTGAAGAATTGCAACAATTGGAATTAACTCAATTTAGTTATCAGGCGCTATCCGATGAACACAGTAAATTGGCAAACCTGGGGCAAATTTTAACAACCGGTCAAGCTGTAGTTGATCGCTTGTATGAAGACCCCCAATCGGTTAGTAGCCTACTCAATCACAGTCTCAGCGAGTTAAATCAAGCGACTCGTTTTGCCCCCGAGTTGGCCAGCATTTCAACCTTGTTAATCGAAGCACAAATACAAACCGAGGAAGCCGCTCAGGAATTACGCCGTTTTTTAGAAACGCAAGAAGCCGATCCTTTGCGCCTAGATACCTTAGAAAACCAACTCGGCATTATCCATTCATTGAGTCGTAAGCATCATATTTCCCCTGATGATTTACCCAAACAATTGCTTAAACTGGAACAAGAACTCGATGGTCTAACGCATAGCAGTGATCGAATCAGTGAATTACAACAGAACACCGAAAAATTCATGATCTATTATCATAAACTTGCCGATGAACTGTCCGCTCAGCGACAACGCGGTGCAGTTGCGTTACAGCAGCAAATTTCTACCATCATCAAAGAATTAGGAATGCCCCAAGGGGAGTTTTTAGTATCTATCACTGAACTTGTAGGCGATAGTCCCAAACTTAACGGTAAAGATAATATCCAGTTTTTAGTCAGTGCCAATCCGGGTTTGCCGCCCAAACCTTTGGTTAAAGTGGCGTCCGGTGGTGAGCTTTCCCGTATTAGCTTAGCGATTCAAGTGACAACTAGCAGCGATAAAAGTACGCCAACCATGATTTTTGACGAAGTCGATTCCGGTATTGGCGGTGGGATTGCTGAAATTGTTGGGCAAAAACTGCGTCGTTTAAGTGAAAACCGGCAAGTGATGTGTGTAACCCATTTGCCTCAAGTCGCGAGTCAAGCGCATCATCATTTGTATGTACAAAAAAATCATGACACGGATATTACGTCCTCGAATGTTCGCTTATTGAACGATGAGGAGCGTGTCGAAGAAACGGCTCGTATGCTGGGCGGTGTTAATATTACTGCGAACACTTTAGCACATGCTCGAGAGATGCTTTATCAAACCACTCATCAACCCGCTGTTGTCAGCACAACCACAGGAAATCAAAACCAATGATCCGCTTTCCAGCCGAATGGGAAAAACAATCCGCTGTATTAATTGCATGGCCACATCACACCGGCGATTTTAGCAACTGGCTTGCTTCAGTCGAGCAATCTTATCGATTTATTGCCGAAACGATTAGCCGTCGCCAACAACTGTTTATTGTGTGCAAACATTTTGAACATCAGCAGCATATTGAGTCCATTATTGGCGAAATGCCTGCAACCCGCTTTATCCACGCTGATGTCAACGACATCTGGGTACGCGACACGGTCTTTTTAACCGTTGAAGAGAATAACCACGTTAAGTTGTGTAACTTTCGTTTTAATGGCTGGGGGGATAAATATCCTCATGATAAAGATAATGCCTTGAATCATAACTTATTATCTGTACCGCCTTTTAATAAGCAGGCGCATACGGATATCGACTTTATCCTAGAAGGCGGTAGTATCGAAAGCGATGGTTTGGGGACGCTGATGACAACTCGTCAATGCTTATTAAACCCTAACCGTAATCAGGGCCTGAGTCAGCAAGAGATCGAACAACACTTACAACAGTTTTTGGGTGCTAAACACGTCTTATGGTTGGATCAAGACAATCTCTCCGGTGATGATACTGATGCCCACATCGACACTTTGGCTCGTTTTTGTTCAGCCAACACCATTGCCTATACCAGTTGTGAGGATGCTCAAGATCCCCATTATGACGGTCTTAAAAAGATGGAAGCACAATTGCAAGCGTTTCGTACCCTCAACAACGAAGCCTATCATTTGGTCGCTTTACCCATGCCCAAGCCTATTTTTGATGAAGAGGGTATTCAGCTGCCGGCTAATTATGCCAACTTTTTGATTATCAACGAGGCGGTGATGGTACCGGTTTATGACGACCCTAATGATGCAATCGCCTTACAACGCTTAACGGCTTGTTTCCCCAATCATCAAATCATTGCTACGCCCTGTCGTCCATTAGTCCATCAATATGGCAGTTTGCACTGCATGACCATGCAATTTCCTTGGGCTGTTTTACCTTAAGAAAAGTATGTTAAGCCTAAGCGTGTTAGTCCATCCCAATCCTCCTTTTCACACCTGCGCTGATAACGCGGGATTTATTGTTTAACATAGGAAAATTTAAATGAGCAAAATAATTACAAAAGCAGTTTTCCCCGTTGCTGGTTTAGGCACACGATTTTTACCTGCAACTAAAGCTAGTCCAAAAGAGATGCTGCCTATCGTCGATAAGCCATTAATCCAATATGCCGTTGAAGAAGCGGTTGCGGCCGGTATAGATACGATGATTTTTATTACAGGTCGTAGTAAAAATGCCATTACCGACCATTTTGATAAAGCTTACGAACTAGAAAAAGAGCTGGAAGCTAAAAATAAAGTAGAAACACTTAATATTATCCGCGATATTTTGCCGCCTCATGTGTCTTGTATCTTTATCCGTCAAGCGGAAGCGCTCGGTTTAGGTCATGCGGTCTATTGTGCGCGTCCCGTCGTAGGCGATGAGCCGTTTGCCGTCATTCTTGCCGATGATTTGATTGAAGATGTCGGGCGTGGCTGTATGGCGCAAATGGTTAAATTATATGAGCAAACGCACAGCTCTATTTTGGGTGTAGAAAGAATTAATCCGGCTGATTCCGGTAGTTACGGTATCGTTAAAACAGAAGAATTTACCGGTGCATACGGTCAAGTTCAAATGATTGTCGAAAAACCAAAACCTGAAGATGCACCGTCAAATCTCGCGGTAGTTGGTAGATATATTTTAAGCCCTGCTATTTTCGACAAAATCAAAAAGACCGGACGCGGTGCAGGCGGTGAAATACAACTGACTGACGCGATTGCGGAATTAATGCAAGATGAAGCGGTATTAGCTTACGAGTTTGAGGGAAGACGTTATGATTGTGGCTCAAAACTTGGATTCTTGATTGCCACGGTTGAACACGGTCTATTACACAATGAATTAAAAGATGATTTTTTAGCCTATATGCGTAAATTGGTTAAATCGCATAAAATTTAGAGCAGGTGTCCCCTTTTCAAAAAAAGGGGACGATATAACTTTATGGTAAATTTTGACTCCCACTAAAGCCCTTGCTTAAATTCTTCCGGCACGGGAATATCCTTAGGAGGAATAGGTTCTGCCCAGCGATTTTGTCTAGCGGTTTTAAGTTGATAAACATATGCCAAAACCTGTGCAACGGCTAGATAAAGACCTTTGGGAATTTCTCGATTCAAGTCAGTAGAATAATACAATGCCCGTGCTAGCGGTGGTGAGGCCATCAAGGGCACATTGGCTGCAATGGCTAAATTACGAATTTGTGCGGCGATTAAATCAACGCCTTTAGCAACCAGCATCGGTGCGCCACCGATTTCTGGATCATATCTTAACGCAACGGCGTAATGGCTGGGGTTGGTCACAATGACATCGGCTTTAGGAACTTCTTCCATCATGCGCCGTTGCGACATTTCCATTTGCAATCGGCGGATGCGTCCTTTAACTTCAGGACTGCCTTCTGATTCCTTCATTTCATCTTTAATTTCTTGCAAGGTCATTTTTAGTTTTTTGCTGTGTTCCCATAACTGAAATGGCACATCAAACAACACTACGGCACTTAACGAGGCACTAAGAATTAAAAAGCAGTCGGCAATAATTTTTACGGCATGTTTAATCGCGTGCTCAAGCGGTTCTGCACTTAAGCCGAATAACTCATGTTGAAATCGTCGGTATAAAATTAGGGCGACAAAGAATATTAATAAAAATTTAAGCAGGGCTTTACCGAGTTCGATTAGGCCATGAATGGCAAATAAGCGAGCCAGCCCTTTTATCGGATCCATTTTATCAAATTTGGGGGTAATGGCTTCTAGGCTATATACCCAGCCGCCTAATGCCAACGGTGCTAATATGGCGACAACTAATAAGGCTGCTAAAAATGGCGCGACTAAGATTAAGCCATCCATCATTACTTGTTTGAAATGGATAATTACACTGGCATCGTCAAAAATAGTCGCACGGCTGATTTGAAATTGTTCGCGCATGAGTTTAATCAATGCTTCACCCATTGCCCCACCTAACATGAGAAACAGTGCAGCACTGGTGATTAACATGGCAAAGGTGTTCAGTTCTCTGGAGCGGGCGATTTGTCCTTTCTGTTGTGCGTCTTCAAGACGCTTACTGGTCGGCTCTTCGGTCTTTTCTTGATCTGAATCTTCAGCCATAAGCTATAAGTGTAGTAATTTTTCAATGAAATCGTAGGCGTCTGTTAATGTCCCTGAGAATTGTTCCAACATGGCGGGTAAAGTTAACCAGATCAATAAAATGCCTAGTAATAAGGTGGCAGGAAAACCAACAGAGAAGATGTTAAGTTGCGGCGCGGCTCTAGCCGCAACCCCTAAACAAATATTAACCAGCAATAGGCTAACAATAATTGGCATGGATAATAATAAACCGCTGGCAAAAACGCGACTACCCCACGCAGCAATCAGCCAGAGATCCTCTCTATCAATACCGTCAAGATTAATTGGGAGTGTGGTAAAACTGTCAAGTAACATTTTGATGACCAGTAAATGCCCATCTAAACTTAAAAAAACTAAGGTCATCGTAATTACATAAAACTGTGCAACGACTGGTACTTGTTGGCCATTTTGCGGATCAACCATTGACGCAAAGCCCAAGCCCATGCCTAAGGCAACGCCTTGACCGGCAAAAACAACCGCTCCGAATACCATTTGTAAGATAAAGCCAATCGTAAGTCCGATAGCAATCTGTTGTATGGCAATAGAAAATCCCGTCGCGCTAAATAAATCAACCGTTGTCATAGGCGGCAGTAAGGGCATGATAAACAAGGTCATCGCCAAGGTCAGAATAACTCGCACCGTTGCCGGAACAGCTCGAATACTGAATAAGGGCATCGCGACAAATAAGGCACTGATGCGAAGTAATGGCCAGATAAAGGCAGCGATCCAGTTTAATATTTCGGCTTCAGTGATATTCAAAGCGTTAGCCAATCATTTGCGGAATATCTCTGATCAATCCCTGAAAATAATCGAGAAACATTTGTAACATAGCAGGTCCGATAATAAGTAGCACCAGTCCCATGATGATGAGTTTGGGTACAAAGGTGAGGGTGGATTCGTTGATTTGAGTAGCGGCTTGAAACATAGCGATGATCAAACCAACCGCTAGTGAGGGTAGCAGCATCGGCGCAGACATTTTAACCGCGATGATCATGGCATCTTGACTGACTCGATAAATAATTTCCGGAGTCATGTTAATCGCACCGTCTAGCTAACATAAAAGCTCGCGGCTAACATTTCCATAATCAATGACCAGCCATCGGCTAACACAAATAGCATGATTTTAAACGGCAAGGAGACCACCATTGGGGATAACATCATCATACCCATGGACATCAAGACACTGGAAATAACGAGGTCAATGATTAAAAACGGTAAAAAAATAATAAAGCCAATTTGAAACGCGGTTTTTAATTCGCTGGTGACATACGCTGGCAGCAATAGCGATAGCGGAACATCGTCCGCAGATTGCAACTCTGCTTTGCCAGAAATTCGGATAAACATTTCTAAATCCGCTTCCCGCGTTTGTTTAAGCATGAATACGCGGAAAGGTTCGGTGGCTTTGTGTAACGCGGTAGGTGGATCAATTTTTTCTTCGAGATAAGGCTCAACCGCTTCGACATACACCTTATCAAACACAGGTGCCATAACAAAAAAAGTTAAAAATAACGATAAGCCCAATAGTATTTGGTTACTGGGGGCTTGCCCCGTACCCAGTGCTTGTCTTAGTAAACTTAAGACAATCATGATGCGGGTAAATGCCGTCATTGCCAACAATAAAGAAGGCAACAAGGTGAGTAACGTCATTAATACCAAGATTTGCAAGGTGACGCTGTAGGTTTGTCCGCCTTGTGGATTGGTATTCACTGTAACGGCATCAAGCCCTGGAATTGCCAAGACGGGTTCTGCAAACAGCAGCAAGACCATCAATAAAAATCTAAAGAATTGAGGAGTCATTACGACGCGCCTTTATGGCCTGCATGAGTTTTTGACTGAAGCTATTGCTAGACATTAAATTATCAGGGTTATCCCGAACCAAACAATCATCGCCTTCCAACACCAGTAAGGTTTCGATTCGTCCTGGCGTAATACCTAATACGAGCTGTTTTTTACCTACTTGTAATAACAGTATTTTTTCTCGCAGTCCAAGGCTTATCGCATCGGTAATCCGCATTTTATGTGCTTGATGGTTGCCGCCGGCTTGTAAGTGTTTAAATCCCCATGCACTTAATAAAAATAGCGCTAACACAGCGATTAATGCCAAACTCCACAGCGTCATATCGCTGCTGTCGAGGATTTTGACGCTAGGCGAGGTAGTGCCCACGTTGGCAAAGCTAGTTGGTGCAAAGGTCAATAGTAAAGTCGGGCAAAAAAGCCTTGTCCACTCTAGGTGACGCCTTACCTCTTTCATGTACCGAGTTGAGTGCATCAGGCTAATCGTCTGACCCGTTCGGATGGACTAATAACCTCAGTCAAACGAATGCCAAATTTATCATTCACTACGACCACTTCACCGTGGGCAATGAGCGTACCATTAACTAAAACGTCCAATGGTTCACCAGCAAAACGATCTAATTCAACGACCGACCCTTGATTAAGCTGTAAGAGGTTTCTGATATTGATTTGTGCGCGACCGATTTCCATCGCGATAGTGACAGGAACGTCCAGAATGACGTCCATGTTAATTTCTTCTGTCGGTGTTTGTTGCTGATAATCGTCTTCGTAAGGCGATTCAAACTCTTCAAACGTTGCCGCTTCAATCTCGTCTTCGATATTTGCATCATCAAATTCATTGGTATCGCTCATGACTTCCTCTTTGCTGCTTTGTTAATGCTTAATTTTATCAATTACTTGAACGGCATAATTGCCATCAGATATCCCCACTTTTCCTGAAAAAACAGGAATACCTTCAACACTTAATTCTACCGTTTTGGGCATTTCTACCGGAATGACATCACCTTTTTTAAAGTGCATGACTTCTCGTAGAGTCATGGTTTTCTCAACGAGAATACTCTTTACACTCATTTCTGCGCGTAAAATCTCATTACGTAAGGCTAATTGCCAGCCGCCATCGGTGTCACCGGCATCACTACTAATTGCAACCAACAATTCCCGTATAGGTTCAAGCATAGAATAGGGCATAGTGATATTGATATCACCACCGCCTCCTTCTAATTCGACATGGACGGAGGAGATAACAACGATTTCAGCGGGACTTACGATGTTGGCAAATTGTGGATTAATTTCTGAGCCAACATATTCAAAATCCAGATCTATAACTGGCTTCCACGCTTCTTTTAAATCTTTGAAAATAATATCAATCGCCAAACGAATCACCCGCAGCTCTGTGGGTGAATATTCACGTCCGTCGGCTTTTGGATGAAATTGTCCACCTCCACCAAAGAAATTGTCTACCAGAGTAAAGACCAGTGGCGACTCCATGACAATCAGTGCGCGTCCTCTTAAGGGTAATACGCGGATAATATTCAGGTTGGTCGGGACGTGCAAGCCGAGTACATATTCTGAAAATTTTTTAACCTGAATACCCGTGATAAAAACTTCAGATGAGCGGCGCAGGAATAAAAACAAAGAAATTCGCAATAAACGGGTAAAACGTTCATTGACCATTTCCATGGTCGGCATACGACCACGAATAATCCGTTCTTGACTACCAAAATTGTATTCCCTAACAACGCTTTTATCGTGATAGTCCTCATTTTCGGTTGGGATATTGCCTTCATCTACACCATATAAGAGGGCATCAATTTCTTCTTGTGAAAGTAAGTCGCTCATTGGTTTACTGCATAATAAAAGAGGTAAATAATACTTCTAGCACTTCGCCGTGAATTTTTAATTTATATAACGTAGCCGTCACATCGTCGAGCATCGCTTTGCGTAAGAGTTCTTTACCTGCGGTGGTTGCTAAACTGTCAGCGGATTGTGAGCCAATAATCAGTAACAGATTATTACGCAAAATGGGTTCGATTTTTTTGAGAGCATCGGCTGTTTCTTGATCAGCAACAACAAACGACGTAGCAATTTGGACAATTTCCATCGGCGAGCCCTTAGGGAAGTCCACAATCAACGCCTTGCTCATATCGAAATATAGAGTCATATTGGCGGCTTTCTTATGCGCTTTGGGTTCATCACTAGACTCTTCGTGCGATTCGTTTGAACTCCCTTTCATGAAAAAGTAAACACCTGCACCGCCGGCGCTTAACAACAATAATCCCGCGACAATGATGATAATGAGTTTTTTGGTTGCTAGCTTTCCGCCGCCACCGCCATCTTGATCTAAATCTAATTCCGCCATTGAAGAAATCCTTTATTATTTAGTGAGCTGTGAATAGCTCTATTCTGCATTACCCACGCAATAATTTCCAGTGACGAATTTAATCCCTCATCTTTAGCTAAATTGTTATCCAGCATTTCGACAAAAAGCGACTAGCCATTTAAAGGTCACCGGCTAATAGTTTGCAAAATCTAAGTGCAAACGATCCCTTATAGAAAGACGCCCATTTTTTCACCCAACTTAACGGACTTCTCTGCACAAAATCCGCTATCCCAACGCATTTTATCTTTGCCAAATAACACAATAATCGTAGAGCCCATATTAAATCGACCCATTTCATCGCCCATTGATAAATGCGGTGCGGTGTCTTGATAAGACCAACTTCGGATGGTTGTTCGGCTCGGTGGCGTAATAACTCCCTGCCAAACGGTCTCGATACTGGAAACAAAAATAGCCCCGACTAAGATCAACGCCATAGGGCCTGCGGGCGTGTCAAACAAGCAACAGACACGCTCATTTCTGGCAAATAATCGGGGAACGTTTTGGCTGGTGGTGGTATTGACGCTAAATAATCGTCCGGGGATATGCACCATTTCTTTCAAGATTCCCGTCAGCGGCATGTGTAGGCGATGATAATCTTTAGGAGACAGATAAATGGTTGCAAACGCACCCTGCTGGAAAGGTGCAGCGCGTTCAACACTGCCACCTAATAACTCGACGGCGGTAAACGTTTTGCCTTTTGCTTGCATGATATGGCCATCATGCAAATAACCGACTTGACTAACGGCGCCATCCGCTGGACAGGCAATCGCATTTGGCGCATCGGTAAACGGTCTTAATCCGGGTTTAAGTTCACGAGTAAAAAACGCATTGAAACTTTTGAAGGCGTGAATATCTTGCTCTAGGGCGTCGTTCATGTCCACGCCATAGTGCTGAACAATCTGGCGGATTAGCCCGTTTTTTAATACGGCGTTTTCACTATGAGTCATCCGGCTCATTAATTGCGATAAGGCATGATGTGGCAGGATATATTGAGGAAGAACTTTTAACGCGGTGCTAATATTCATAAGCGACTACGGTAATTGAACCAACTCAGGTGCTTGCCATGCGGGATTTCTATGCTCGACAACGACGGTTGTATAAATGCCGCCGCGAACATTGAACTCTGCTTGAATACGCATAAAGTTTGGTGAAACAGCGGCGACCAAATCATTTAACATGGCATTTGTTACCGCCTCATGAAATGCGCCTTGGTCACGAAAAGACCACATATACAGTTTTAAAGATTTTAGCTCTACACACAATGCCGCCGGCACGTATTCAATTTGAATCGTCGCAAAATCAGGTTGTCCTGTTTTTGGACAGAGACAGGTAAATTCTGGAACATCAATGCGGATAGTGTAATCACGCGCAGGTTGGGGATTAACAAAGGTTTCTAGGTCTTTACTGGCTTGAGTCGTCATGTCGGAATTTGAAGTTAAGTGATAAAAAGATTAAAAGACTGTTAAGCCATTCTGAGCAAGGTCTGTAGTAATTTCATGGCATTTGCCATGCCCACATGCAGATTTTGCTCAATCTCTGTCATGGTAATTTCACCGTCTGTTTTTCCTGCCGCCCAGTTAGCAATAACCGATATGGAGGCATAATGAATGCCTAATTCTTTGGCAAGTGCGGCTTCTGGCATTCCTGTCATACCGACTAAATCACAACCGTCTTGTTCCATCCGTGCAATTTCAGCAATAGTTTCAAGACGTGGGCCTTGTGTGCAGCCGTAAGTGCCTTTTGGGGTTATTGCCAATTGTGCTTGTTCAGCCGCAGCGCACAGCACGGCTCGCAGAGGCGGATGGTATGGGAAGGTAAAATCGATATGCGTCACCGGATAATCATCCGTTTCAAAAAACGTCTGGGTGCGACCATAGCTATAATCAATCAGTTGATCAGGGATAGCAATATGTGCCGGTATCATCGCGCTGCTGATGCCACCCACTGCCGCAACTGCAACGATATTTTCCACGCCTAATTGTTTGAGCCCCCAAATATTCGCCCGATAATTAATTTTATGCGGAGGAATCGTATGCGGATTACCGTGCCTTGCTAGAAAAATAACCTCTTTTCCAGCCAGTTCGCCGGTGATAAATTCAGCCGAGGGCGCACCATAAGGCGTTGTTAAGGTTTCACGCTTAATCAGCTTCAGCTCTTTGAGCTGGGTCAGGCCTGTGCCACCAATGATGGCAAGTTTAGCAGGACAAGCATCTATCATATGAGTATCTCCTAGACCGTTTGGCAGGCAAAAATGCCTGGCGCATTTCGTAAATAACCTTTGTAGTCCATGCCATAACCAAATAGATACAAGTTGGGTACGGTTAGACCAATAAAATCAGCTTGTGTGGGTTTTTCATGCCCCAAATCTTTTTCAATTAAAACCGCGCTGTAAACCGCTGTCGCGCCTTGGTCAACACAATACTGCTTGATAGCCGCTAAGGTGATGCCCTCATCGAGGACATCATCAACAATCAAAACCGTTCTATCTTGTAGCGACGTAACCGGCTTAAGCACCCATTCAATCGTGCCACCGGCGGTTTTATTTTGGTAACGACTGGCATTAATCGCATCGACCGTTAGTGGCATCTCCAAACGTGTCAATAATTTGCCGGCGGCAACCACACCGCCGTTCATGACACACAACACCAACGGATTGCTATCCAGCAAGCGCTGATTGATTTGCTCGGCCATTTTGTCTAAAGCTAATTCAACTTCTTGTGCGCTGTGCAATAATTTTGCATTCGCTTGGATTTGTTTGATTTCGTTAATCATGAGAGCTTAAGCGTGGGTTAATTGACTGATAAGGGTGGAAATGTGTTGCCATTGTTGCGTTTGCTTTAATTGTTCAAGCGGTTGTGTAAAACGCCCTTGCATTCTGAGCAAACGCTGTTCTCTAAGTACATCGTAGGTCACAGGTAGCGTGTCTAACACTCGCTCGGCTGCAGTCGGATTATTGCAAACCAAGAGCATATCGCAACCTGCTAACTGAGCGCGTCGTGCCCGCTCAGGAAAGTCACCCACCCCCGCTGCGCCTTCCATGCTCAAATCATCGCTAAAGACCGTGCCCTCGAAATGTAATTCTTGGCGCAAAATGTGTTGTATCCAGAAGGCTGAAAAGCCAGCCGGTTGGCTATCAATCAGCGGATAAATGACATGCGCGGGCATAATGCCTTCTAAGCCTTCGGCGATCAGTTGTTTAAACGGCAGTAAATCCTGCGTTCGCAAGCTGTCCAGTTGGCGGTCATCTATCGGCAAGGTGAGATGGGAGTCTAAGGCAACGCCGCCATGCCCTGGAAAATGCTTGCCAATGGCGGCCATACCCGCGTTTTTCATACCCGCTCGAAAGGCACTTGCAAGTTGACACACGTGCTCAGGCACGCGGGCAAAGGCACGGTCGCCAATAATCTGACTTAGACCACAATCAACATCTAAAACCGGCGCAAAGCTAAAATCAACCCCAACGGCTAATAATTCAGCCGCCATCAACCAACCGGCAGACTCGGCTAACTCGGGTTGTGCCGCATAAGAGGCAGCAGGTGGTAAGCGTGTAAAACCGTGCTGAAAACGTTGCACTCGACCGCCTTCTTGATCCACCGCAATCAACAAAGGCCCATTTCTAGCCAAACGAATGCTACGGATGAGCGCTGTGATTTGCTCGGGGCTTTGAAAATTACGGGAAAATAAAATCACCGCACCGGTGTTAGGATGCTTGAGGATGTCCCGTTCGTGGGCTAATAACTCAATGCCCGACACATCGAGCATAATAGAACCAATAGGCTGTTGCTTAGTCATGTTGATGGCTTGTCAATGACACGTTAAGTGTGTACCAGTAAGCGTTATAAGGATAGAACAGGTCTACATCATAACAGGAAAAAAGTAGGCTGTATTGCCTGCCCATCACGCGGAGAGCTATGAAATCCCATAGTGTTCCAGTTTTTTGCGTAAGGTGCTGCGACTTAAACCCAACACTTTAGCTGTTTTGGTTTGATTATATCCAGAATGTGCCAATGCGACTTCTAATAACGGTTTCTCAACTTCACTGATAACGAGTGCATGTAAGTCAACGGCATCATTATCACTTAGCTGTGAAAAATAAACTTCAATACTTTGTTTGACATACGCAGATAACGGTATTCGGACATTTTGATTAGTTACTTCCATAGTAGGCACAATGCGGGTTGATTAAAAATTCAAACGCTAAATTGACCAATCGCCGCTGCTCGCTCGGATTAGATGATTGGTTGATCGTTTTTTTAGCGATTATTGGGATTTCATCGATCAGGTTAAAATACCAGCCGATGTGCTTACGGGCGATTCTAACACCGCAAGTATCACCATAAAAACAATAGAGTTTATCCAAGTGGTCTAACAAAATCTGCTGTACTGTCACAACATCTGGTTTTTCTAGCCGCTCACCGGTATTTAAAAAATGATTAATCTGACTAAAAAGCCAAGGATTACCTTGCGCGGCACGACCAATCATCACGCCATCGACTCCGGTACTATCGAGAACGTGTTTAGCTGACTCTGGCGAATCAATATCACCATTAGCAATCACCGGAATTGAAACGGACTGCTTCACTTGTTTAACCGTCTCATGTTCTGCTGATCCGTTAAATAAACACGCCCGTGTTCGCCCGTGTACCGTCAATGCCGCGATACCGGCTTGCTCCGCTAGGCGAGCGATACTAAGTGCATTACGATGGTCGCGATCCCAGCCGGTACGAATTTTCAAAGTGACCGGCACAGCCACCGCATCAACGACGCTTTCTAATATTTCTTTGACCAAGGATTCGTTTTTTAAAAGTGCCGAGCCCGCCGCTACAGCGCACACTTTTTTGGCAGGACAGCCCATATTGATATCAATAATTTGAGCACCCCGCTGTACGTTTAATTTGGCTGCCGCTGCCATTTGCAACGCATTTGTGCCCAATATTTGCACGGAGCGAACCCCGGTATCTCCGCTATGATCGGCTTTCTGTAGCGTACGCTTGTGACTTTGCAACGCAGGATTTGAAGACACCATTTCTGACACGGCTAAGCCTGCACCCAATTGCTTACATAGTTCACGAAAGGGCCGATCACTAATGCCCGCCATCGGTGCAAGAATCAAGTTATTGCTCAGTTGATAAGATCCTATCTGCATGACAACGCCGTGGGGACTTAGAAAAGGCTGGCTATCATACCGTATAATTTAACGCTGTCCAGTAACTATCACGGACTTTTACACTGACTGACCGCCTTAAATTTAGCGTTAGATTAAAGCAAGCGCTTTCGCCTTGTCAGGCCGTAATGGATGCTTTCCTTGCACTTTCAGTAGCTTAAAAACGCGGCGATTATCAGGCGCTAAATATACCTCATAATGTGATTGTTAATACTATATATCGTGGTAACATATGAAAAAAAAACTATATATAGTGTTTTTTAAAATGTCACATAAATAAGCTAACGCCCTGAATTTGTAGTTTATTTTGTACCTCACTCGCTAAATTTACTCACCCAACGCTAGGATCTTTCATGTCCGTAAAACACCCAATGCCTGCAATTGCCATTACCGAAATTCCTTTCCAAGATGCCTCTATGGATATTTGGGATACCAAATACCGTTTGAAAACCAAAGAAGGCAGTGCGATTGATATTAGCATTGATGAAACCTATCAACGGGTAGCCAAAGCCTTGTCCGAGGTGGAAAAAGGCAAGCACAAACAAGATCAACACTACGAGGCATTTTTGTGGGCGCTGCGCCAAGGCGTGATTCCAGCGGGACGTATTATCTCGAATGCGGGGGCTTTAGAGCATAAGCCCGCCACCTCAACCATCAATTGCACGGTTTCAGGTATGATTGCCGATTCAATGGATGATATCTTGCACAAAGTTCATGAGGCCGGTTTAACCTTAAAAGCGGGCTGTGGCATTGGCTATGAGTTTTCAACCTTGCGGCCTAAAGATGCTTATGTTTCAGGCGCGGGGGCTTATACCTCAGGGCCGATGTCGTTTATGGATATTTACGACAAAATGTGTTTCACCGTTTCTTCGGCAGGTGGTCGTCGCGGTGCACAAATGGGTACGTTTGATGTATCACATCCGGATGTACTGGAGTTTATCCGTGCTAAACGAGAAAACGGACGTTTGCGTCAGTTTAATTTATCATTATTGATTACCTCCGAATTTATGCAAGCGGTGGCTAATGACCAAATTTGGCCTTTATCCTTTCCCGTGACGGAAAAAGAAGCACGACTCGATCATCTGGATTTAAATGACCCAAGTCAAGTTATTTGGCGCGATTTTGCCAATAAAGAAACCTACCTAAGCAATGACGAAGGCTTGGTCGCTTGCCGAATTACTAAAACCATACCGGCACGCCGCTTATGGGACATCATCATGAGCTCGACTTACGATTACGCTGAGCCGGGTTTTATTCTGATCGATAAAGTCAATGAAATGAATAATAACTGGTTTTGCGAGAAAATCCGCGCCACTAATCCTTGTGGTGAGCAACCCTTGCCGCCTTATGGCAGTTGTTTGTTAGGCTCAATCAACCTGACTCGTTTTGTACAAAATCCATTTACAGACGCCGCCGTTTTTGACTGGGAGACGTACCGGAAAACCATCAAAATCTTTACGCGAATGCTGGATAATGTGGTTGAGCTAAATGGTTTACCTCTTGCCAAACAACGCGAAGAGATTATGAGTAAACGCCGTCATGGTATGGGGTATCTGGGCTTAGGTTCGACGATTACCCTACTAGGCATGAAATACGGCGATGCGCAGTCACTGGAATTTACCGAAGAAGTCACTAAAGTATTGGCGGTAGAAGGTTGGAAAGCCGGCCTGGAATTAGCTAAAGAAAAAGGCTCTGCACCGATTATGGAACAAGTCTTTACCGTCACGGGGGAGATGCTGCGTTTGCGTCCAGAAATGCTTGCGGATGGTTATAAAATTGGTAATGAAGTGACCGGTAAAGTATTACACACTAAATACAGTCGTTATATGCAGCAATTAGCCAACATTGAGCCGGAGTTAATCGCCCAATTGGCGGAAGTCGGGGCACGTTTTACCCATCATAGTTCTATTGCTCCCACCGGCACGATTTCCTTATCGCTTGCTAATAATGCCAGTAATGGTATTGAGCCGAGTTTTGCCCACCATTATTCACGCAATATCATTCGTGCTGGAAAGAAATCCAAAGAAAAAGTCGATGTGTTCTCATTTGAATTATTAGCTTACCGACATTTCGTCAATGCCAATGCGATGCCTTATAGCGATGATCCCATACAGCAATTACCCGATTATTTTATTGCCGCCGATGATGTCACGCCAAAACAGCATGTAGATATTCAGGCAGCCGCTCAAAAATGGATTGATTCCTCTATTTCAAAAACCGCTAACGTTCCAACCGATTACCCTTATGAAGATTTTAAATTCATATACCAATATGCTTATG
The DNA here is from genome assembly GCA_903945375.1 of uncultured Methylococcaceae bacterium. Taxonomy (GTDB): domain Bacteria; phylum Pseudomonadota; class Gammaproteobacteria; order Methylococcales; family Methylomonadaceae; genus Methylovulum. The sequence goes on from CAJAVP010000132.1 coordinate 21,132, forward strand.
AGCAAGGCTTAAAGGGATGTACCACATTTCGATTTAATCCTGAAGTATTCCAAGGCGTTTTGGTTAAGGAATCTGATCTTGAAAATACTATTTATCAATTTACTTTAGAAGATGGCTCTGAGATTGAATTAAAAGGCAATGATGAGGTGGAATATGACGGTGAAATTCATACCGCTGCCAATTTATTTGATGCGTTAAAAGAAGGTTATTACGGTAAGTTTTGATTAGCAACTAAGTACCTGATAAATTAGCTAATAACTTTTCTTTTCATCCATTATGTCATGACCCACACTATGAATTATAAAATAACAAAAAAAATTACCGGTTACAAAGTATTGACCGCTGAAGACAAATCCGTACCCGAAGAAAAGGCGAATGAGGTTAAAGTCGTTGATGTCGAAAGTATGCATGAAAATGTGGCAAGACCAGAAATTCTATTTGGCTCAACCTATAAAATAAAAACGCCACAATCGGAACATGCCTTGTACATTACTATTAATGACATGATTTTGAATGAAGGTACAGAGCATGAAGAACGTCGCCCTTACGAGGTCTTTATTAATTCAAAAAACATGGAACATTTTCAATGGGTTCTCGCATTGACTCGGGTAATATCCGCCGTGTTTCGTAAAGGTGGTGATGCGTGTTTTTTAGTTGATGAGCTGAAAGCGGTATTTGATCCTAAAGGGGGGTATTTTAAAAAAGGCGGCGTATTTATGCCCTCTTTGGTCGCGGAAATTGGCTGCGCGATTGAATCACACTTAAAACAAATTGGCATGTTGCATGATAAGGAATTTGACGACCATCAAAAACAATTCTTACAAGCCAAACGCCGAGAATTTGAAGCGCTACATAGCCATAAACAAACCGGCTTAGATGAAAACAACGGCTTTCCTGCACAAGCCTTGTTATGTGCAAAATGCCAAACTAAAGCGGTCGTGTTAATGGATAGTTGCATGACTTGCTTAAATTGCGGCGAGAGCAAATGCGGTTAATGCCCTGTGCATAAAACAATGAATTGGCAGCCAATCCTTGAGCAAATCCATTTAATTACCGGACAAACCGTTACGCAAGTAACGGCTTCGCGTTTGATGGGTGGCGATATTAGCGCCGCGTATCGATTACAAACGGAGCAATTCGTTTATTTCATTAAATTAAATCGTCCTGAGCAGTTCGCCATGTTTCAGGCCGAAGCCGCAGGATTACAACAGCTAGCCGCAACCCACACGGTGCGTGTACCTCAGCCGATGCTCTGCGCTAAAACAGATGACTACGCTTTTTTGGTTTTAGAATTCATTGAATTGCACTCGCTAACCCCTCTTGCAGAACGGCTTTTTGGTGAACAATTAGCCTCTTTACATCAAATCGAACACGCTTATTTTGGCTGGCATCAAGACAATACTATCGGCAGCACCGCACAAAACAATCCTGTCAGCCACGATTGGCCTCATTTTTGGCGAGATTGCCGGCTTGTCAGTCAATTAGCCTTAGCGGCAAAAAATGGTTATCGCGGTCATTTACAGGCGTTGGGGGAGCGCTTATGTGTTAAATTGCCTCTGCTCTTTGACGGGTATCAGCCTAAACCTTCATTACTGCACGGGGATTTGTGGTCAGGCAATGTGGCGATGGATTTGCAAGGTAATCCGGTACTCTTTGATCCCGCCTGTTATTATGGTGATCGCGTTGTTGATATCGCAATGACGACATTGTTTAACCGTTTTGGCAACGGATTTTATGAAGCCTACCAAGCCACTTATCCTTTAGATGAAAATTCAAGCTTAAGAACAACACTTTATAATCTTTATCACATCTTAAATCACCTTAACCTATTTGGATCCGGCTATTTAAAACAAGCCGAGCGAATGATTGAGTCATTATTGGCTGATTTGGGTTGAGTCGTTTTAATCTCTACGAAATGTTATGTGTTTATACTAGCCAGTAGGCACTAAATGACCTTAGCGTGACTGGCATCCATGCCTTAACTATCGATTTTTCATCAAACACATAAGCTATGAGAACCTATAAGTTTCCTGAACTTGAGCAATTGGAGCGCATCATTGATCAATTTGGTGATCTCGCGCAAACCGAAGTTATCGAACACATTCACTATAAACAACTGACATTTCCCATTCACTGCATCAGTATTGGCTCAACTAAACCCGATGCTCCCGTACTGGCTTTTTTTGGCGGGGTACATGGATTGGAAAAAATCGGCTCAGAAGTCATTATGACGTATATGCAAACTATTCGTCATTTGCTCGATTGGGATGAAGAATTTTTGGCGCGTTTGGAGAAATCGCGATTGATTTTTGTACCTATTGTCAATCCCGTAGGCGTTTATCTCAGTAGACGCTCGAACGGCAATTGTGTCGACTTAATGCGTAACGCCCCCATCGAAGGCGAGGGAAATACGCGCCTATACAGTGGTCAGCGAATATCTCATTTTCTACCGTGGTTTCGAGGAAATACAGAGATTATGGAAAAAGAGTCACAAGCCTTGTGTCAAGTCGTTGAGCAGCGGCTTTTCCCTGCTCCGTTATCCATCGCGTTGGATTTACATTCTGGATTTGGTCTTAAAGACCGCTTGTGGTTTCCCTACGCCTCACGCAAAACACCGTTTGCCGCTATCGCTGAAACTTTGGCATTAAAAGAACTGTTTGATCGGTGTTATCAGCACCATGTTTATCGTATCGAACCGATGTCAGAAGAATATGTGATTAATGGTGATTTATGGGATTATTTGTTTAATCGCTATCTCGATCAAACACAACGCCAAAGTTTATTTTTGCCCCTGACCTTAGAAATGGGCTCTTGGCTTTGGCTGCGTAAAAGTCCCGTGCATATGTTTTATCGGCATGGTTTTTTTCATCCGATGTTACCGCATCGGCAACAGCGGGTTTTTCGCCGTCATCTGATGCTGTTTGATTTTTTACACCGCTCGTTACTCTCGCCGGATCAATGGGCATTACTCGAACCCGAACAAAAAATCGCTAAACACGCAAAAGCAAGCGGATTATGGTATGGTAACTGAACAGCCTACAAACTGGATTTTACTGCGAGGTTTAGCGCGAGAATCTGCTCATTGGGGAGAATTTCTACCCGCACTGCAACACGCTTTTCCAAACAGTACACTTCATCCATTGGATTTACCCGGGACGGGACAATACTATCAAGCCACCAGTCCATCTAGCGTGGCAGCAATCACCGATAACTTACGGGCTCGCGTACTTGCTCAGGGCTTACTGGATCAATCGGTGGGAATTATTGCGGTTTCACTTGGTGCAATGGTCGCCTGGGATTGGCGGCAACGCTTTCCTGATGATAGCAGCGCTACGGTACTGATGAATACCAGTTTTGCTGGAGTGAGTCCGTTTTATCAACGGATGCGCTGGCAAAGTATTGCGAAATTTTTGAGCTTAATGGCACAACAGGATATTGCACGCCGCGAGACGGATATTGTTAGCTTGGTTAGCAATAATCCGGCAAACTATTCAAGGATTGCTGAACAATGGACGGCGATTCAAACACGGCGACCAATCAGCTTAACGAATAGCGTGCGTCAGATTATCGCGGCGGCACGTTTTCGACCTAGCCTGACGACCTCGCAACCGAATGTACTGCTGCTAAATAGCCAAGGTGATCGTTTAGTTGCCCCTATGTGTTCTGAAGCGATCAGCCAGCAATGGGAGCTCGAACTACACACCCATCCGTGGGCAGGACATGATCTAACGCTCGATGCCAGCGATTGGGTCATCGAGCAAATACAGCAATGGCTATCGATGACACCATCCATTGCGTAGTCACCCATGGCGTGAGCAACAGTTTTGTAGCAATACAACTGCGTAAGTTATTTTGAACGCTTGGTAGAATTGTAATTGAAAGAACTCACCACTCCGCGTTTGTCGAATTTGATAACCAAATCTTCCGTTTCACTGTCAGTAAATGCGTTATATCGATAATTGCCGTAAGTCCATGTTTTCAAGCCATTATCAATGCCAGTACGCCACGGATTACCAAAGGTTCTAAAAATATCATTTTCAGTGGTTTCTCCGATGCGGATGGTTTGAACTTGACCGGCGGGGAACTCATGCCCCATTGACGCACAGCCAGAACCTAATAAACACGCCGACAACACCATGCTTTTAATGATATGTCGCGTGGATTTAACAGTAAAAAGGTTTAATTTCATTTGGATTTTCCTTTAGTTAAAAACATTATTCTTTATTTTCATGCACATAAATTGTAGCGCCGATAACAGCAGCAGGTGCTACCACGATATTAAGCAGGGGTAAACTTAGCCCTAACATGGTCAAGCCGCCAAAACTCAATGCGCCTAAACGGATACTGCTGGCAATCTTTTTTTGTTCTTCAAATAACACCCCTTCATTTTCCAAAGGATAAGCAAAGTATTCCAACGCCATGCCCCACGCGCCAAATAATGCCCATAAAAAAGGCGCGGTCACATTGACTCCTGGAATAATAAAGAGTATCAGCAAGGGCACTGCGCGACTGGCTAAATAAAAAAACCGTTTAAATTCTGCCGCCATCACTTTAGCAAGAGGTTGTTCTTCTGCAAGACTGTCGTGGCCAGCAATCAACAACCGCGTTTTGGCAGCCAATTTTCCATAAAAAGGCGCGGCAAGCAGGTTTGCCATCATCGTAAACGTAAAAAATCCGGCAATAAAAAAACAGATGAAAAATAATGGCCATAAAAGCCAGTCCAACCATTGTAACCAACTGGGTATAAATCGACTGATTAAGTCGTTCATAAAATAATAACCCAGAGTCAAGGCGACACCGTATAACATCAGGTTGATAATAATTGGGATGATTAAAAAACGGCGTAAAGCAGGGCTAAGCAATAATCGTAGTCCTTGTATAAAATACCCCAAGGCCAGCACGGGGTTGTTGCTTTTTTTAGCCAAAATCATTGTAAACTCCTTACGCCATGCGCGGAGGGATTTAAGACGACACCGCGTTCGGTCACAATAGCTGTAATTAACTCAGCGGGCGTGACATCAAAAACCGGATTCCAAGCACTCACTAACGAGTTATTGGTTAAATAACACGCGGGGAGTAGCTCATTTTGATGACGTTGCTCAATAGCAATCGATGCTCCGGTGTCAATACTCCAATCAATAGTCGTAGTGGGGGCCACCACCATCAGTTTGACACCATGATGCTTTGCCAGCACGGCAAGTGAATAGGTGCCGATTTTATTCGCCGTATCGCCATTGACGGCAATCCGGTCTGCACCCACGATCACCCAATCAATAGCGCCTGATTTCATCAACCACGCTGCTGCCGAATCGGCAATCAGTGTTGCCGGAATACCATCTTGTGCCAGCTCCCAAACTGTCAAACGCGCACCTTGTAACCAAGGACGGGTTTCATCGGCATAAATCGGTAAGGCTTGGCGTTGATAAACACTACGAATAACACCCAAAGCGGTGCCATAACCACCGGTTGCCAAAGCGCCGGTGTTGCAATGTGTCAGAATACCTTTAGCACCTGCAACCAGATTAGCACCTAGCTCGCCCATTGCATAATTAGCGGCGATATCATCGGCATGAAGCTTTTCAGCGCAAGCTAGCAATGTGGCGGGCGTTGCGTGTTCTTGGTGCAGCGCCATTTGCATAGCGTCTAACGCGGTAAATAAATTGACCGCTGTCGGTCTGGATTTTGCCAGTATTGCGATATCTGCTTGCACCGATTGCCGCCAATCGCCGAGTGATTCATCGGCGTGTTGCAGCGCAGATAACACCACGCCATAAGCGGCGGCAATACCAATTGCCGGTGCGCCGCGTACGCGCATTGAAAAAATCGCTTCAGCCACACCAGTGGCATCGGCATAGTCGTCATAACGGCACGTATCCGGCAATTGCCGTTGATCCAAAACTTTTAGGGCGCTTCCTGTCCATTGCAACGCTTGTACAGATAATATATCCATGATTTTTTACTCAAAGTGAAAATTAGCGGGTTAGAGAATACGATTAAATTGGGTTGAGTTTTTAACTGGGGTAGGCAGAGCTAAATAGTCGTGCAAACGTTTTTTAACATAAAGCCGCTCCCACAGATTTTCGTAATGTTACAAACTTATGTTCTCCTACTTAACACCAGTCTAAATTGTCCTCGATTATACCGAATGTATTTGCTCTGCAACCTTAGAATCCTGTCTGGGGTTTGTTAGTCTGCAGCAATTTTTCTAAAAATAAGTGAATCGGTAGCGGTTTACCGAATAAATAACCTTGAAAGTGAAGACAACCATTGTCAATTAAAAAATGCCGTTGTTGCTCTGTTTCAACCCCTTCGGCAATCACATCAAGGTTTAAACTAATCGTCATAGCAATAATCGTTCGGACAATCGCTTGATCATTCGCGTCCGTGGCAAGATCACGCGTAAACGATTGGTCAATTTTAAGCTGATCTAAGGGTAAACGTTTGAGATATTGTAAGGATGAATAACCCGTACCAAAATCATCCAGAGAAAACCGAATACCCATTTCTCGTAAAGCGTTCATGGTATAAATAGTTTCTTCGATGTTTTCCAATAAGGTACTTTCAGTCAATTCCAATTTGAGTCGATGTGGATTTATAGCGTGATTATGAATAGACAATTGGACTTGCTGTACGAAATCGATTTGAAAAAATTGTTTAGGACTCACATTGACCGATAGTACCAAGTTTTGTGTACTGGATGCTTTTTCCCATAACTTAAGTTGAGCGCAAGCTGTTTCTAGTACCCAATGTCCAATAGCGACAATCAAGCCGGTTTCTTCCGCTAGAGGAATAAATTCTGCTGGCGAAATAGCGCCTCGCTCCGGGTGTTGCCAACGAATCAAGGCTTCTGCACCGATGATCTGATTGTCACTTTGCACTTGAATTTGATAAAAAAGCTCAAATTGCTGGCGATAAATGGCCTTACGTAATTCTTCTTCAAGAGCAACCCGTTCATTAATGGCATGTTGCATATGCGGATCAAAGAAACACAAGGCATTACGCCCTAAATTTTTGGCTTGATACATCGCAATATCCGCGCATTTTAAGAGCTCTTCCGCAGGTTGCTCTTGACCGGTAAACAAAGTAGCGCCGATGCTGGGTGTGCTGAGATAATTCAGTGAACCTAACTGAAAAGGTAAGTTCATTAATTCTAAGATTTTATTGCCAACTGCTTTTGCAGATTTTGCAGCATTTAAGTTATCTAGGCTTAAATCTTCCAGCATCACAACAAACTCATCTCCGCCTAAACGTGCAACCGTGTCTCCTTCACGAATACAGCCTAGTAAGCGTTCTGCCACTTTTTTCAATAGGAGATCACCGCGATCATGACCATAGGTATCATTCAGGATTTTGAAATTATCCAGATCAATAAACAATAATGCCCCTTTAAAACCGCTACGGTGACTCGATGCCAAGGCTAACTTTAAACGATCATACAGTAAACGCCGGTTGGGTAATTCCGTTAGGGGATCATAAAAGGCCAAGCGCTCAATTTCTCTGTCAGAGGCCTTTCGTTGGGTGATATCAATGAGCGTACTGACATAGTTAGTCACCACACCCTGCGGATTTTTAACCGAGCTAATCGTCACAAAATGTGGACAAATCTGCCCTAGTTTACAGCGATTCCAGATTTCGCCTTCCCATTTGCCCGTGCTGTTGATGCTCTTCCACATCGCATTAAAAAAGGCTTGATCATGACCACCGGATTTTAATAGATTGGGATTCTTGCCAACCGCATCAGCGGCGTTATAACCCGTAATATCGGTAAATGCCTTATTGATGCGTAAAATAATATTGTTAGCATCCGTCACCATCATACCTTGCTGTGATTCAAACACGCTTGCGGCGATACACAATTGTTGTTCATGTTGTTTCCGCTCGGTGATATCCCGAGACACGGCCAGAATAACCGTTTGACCATCTGCTTCGATCATCGGCACGGCATGGGTGTCAATCCAACGGCGTGTTCCTTTAAAGCCGACCATTTCAAATTCCAATTGCACACTGTTCCCCGCCAATACTTGCTCAAACATTTGTTGATGGGCTTCACGGTATTCAGAAGCTATGGCATTTAAAGCGGGCATACCGAGGACTTGAGAGATACTGTCCGCTTCAATCATCTGCAAACCGGCTGGATTCATTTCTAAGACATGACCGTTGGCGTCCAAAATCTTGATACATTCTGGCTCGGTCTCAATGATGGTACGCAGGCGTGACTCAATTTGTTTGCGCTCAGTAATGTCGCGGGTCGTCGCAACAATGTCGATAAGTTGTCCGTGATTATCGCGGGTACTGCGTAACACGGATTCCACCCAAACCAAGCTACCATCTTTGCGTTGCAAGCGATAGCTCACGCTGCTGGCATCGGGTTGTTCAATAGCCCGTGCATGGGCTATTTTTACTTGTGCTTGATCCTCTGAATAAATGAACTCATAACAAGAGCGACCGAGCATTTCTTCGGGTGTGTAAATTAATAGGTCTTGGCTAGCTGCTGACACAAATAAGCAATGACCTTCAAGGTCATGACGAGAAATGACATCACTTATATGCGTGGTCAGAAAATGTAACTGCGCTTCGGTTTTACGTATGGCCGTTACATCATAAAACCACGCTAAAACGGCCACGTCATTTTCATAAGCAATCTGTAAATACGTCGCCATCGTCCAGACTGTTCCACCGCCTTGGACAAGCAGCTCGATCAAACGATCGGTTACCGTCTGGCCTTGATTTAGTTGCTCAAGAATTCGATCATAGTCTTGCGGGCGAACGTAATACATCCCAGGATCGGAGCCAATTAATTGATCTGCATCGATGTTGATTAATTGGTTATAGCGATTATTTGTAAAACTTATTTTTCGACCGGCAGAAATGGCAATACGAACTGAAATAGGACTCTGTCTAAGCAGAGAAAACATGAGCTCTTGGTTTTTTCGTAATTCTTTTTCAATTTTTTGGCGTCTCTCAGTATTCTGTTTTAACTGTAAGGCATTCACGGAAAGCTTTTCAAAAATGACCAAAATAATATCGATCAGTACTTGTGTTAAATGCCCCATTTGCTCACTAGCCGTTTGTTTGGCATCGTCTAACGTCATGCCGGACTGGAGAGCAAGCACTGACAGCGCAAGATATCTATCGCTGTCTATGATGTGAGAAAACAACCAGTGTGCTAAAAAAGCCAGGGTATCTTTGGTGATTTGTTCTTCTGAATGGTTATTCTGCGCCGCTTTAAGCTTATCTAAGGTTTCTAAAAAAAATAGATGACTGCCTTTGTGCTGTTGTACTATCTCGTCATCGCTAAGATAGTGCTGCCAAATCGCCTCTTCGCTTTGAAAATGATAGTTGGCGTAATGGCTCAGTTCTTCAAATAATTCCGGTAAGATAGCGGATTCTGATTGCAACGCAATGTGTTTGGCGAGCCGGTTTAACAGCCGGACTAAACATTGATGTTGGCTATCAATAGTGGCTAAGCCAGTATTAAAATGATCATTCCACGGAAATATATCAATTGAATTCATTGGTGTTTGTCCAGGCTCTCTCTTTTTATCTGCCAACCGGCTAAAGGTTTTAGGGTGTTCTGCACTGACGCGGTTTTTATCTATATCCGCGATTATCTATTTTGTAAATATTAGCTACCAACTTAATACGGGACGCTCAAACAAGGCTTAACCGTTCGTCCTGAGCTTGTCGGATGATCGAAGGATGAGCGGTTAAGCCGATCAGGGTTCGACAAGGCTCTCCTGAACTAGCCGAAGGATTCACCACGAACGGCTTAATCAGGACAAGCGCATAGATATTTTAAACAATCAATAAGTTACAAAATATAGCCTGAAAAGTTATGTGTTAAGCCGGAATAATCTGCGTGTTTGCTCATGTCAGCGGCAACGATGTATGCTCAAGTTATCAGATTTACTATAAGAAAAATATAACTTATTGATAGTTAATTTAGTTTATATGCGCTTGCCCGGCGGTGTCGCTTCGAGTAGGGCGAGGTAAAGCTGTAATTGCAATAAATTATCAGCTTATAGTGATAATGTAAAAAAAATCAGATTATTAAGAAATCTATCACTTGTAAATCGCCCTGCAAATTTTATTTATTTCTGATAATCATGAACTCAGCTTCTAAACTCGTGCAACATATACCATTGTTCGGGGTGCTCGCGTACCCATGACTCTACTTGTTTATCTAATGCACTGCGTATCTCATCGGCATTGTTATTAACAAACAAGGGCTCATAAAAGGTGACGACAAAATGTGACAAAGGCTTGCGTTCTGTCCGATAAGGGATTATGGCGGCATGATGACGTTGTGCGAGTCTTACGGCATAAGCAGCATTACTGCTGCGGGTGTCTAGGTCTCGACCTAGTAGTGGTCCCCACACGCGTCCCTTTTTATATTCATCAATCGCCAACCAAACGACATGACCTTGGGTTAAATGCTGACTCATTCGACGCAAGGCTTGACGACCCGCAGCAACCGTTCGAGTACCTAATTTTTTTCTCGACTTTTCAGCCAGTTGTGTGACAAACCGGTTGCGCTCGGGCTGGTAAAGGCTAAGCGAATCAAGGTTATTATCAATACAATAGCCACTAATTACTTCCCAATTGCCTAGATGCGCGGTGACAAAAATAATCGGTCGTTTTTGTTCTCGACAACGCTTAATGACATCCGCATTCTCAGTAGTCACGCGCCCGTCTTTCCATAGCAAATCGGCAATAGAATATTCGCTCATGGTTCGCCCAATATTGCGCCACATCGCTAAAAGCAATTGCGCTCTATCGGCGTCGGATAGATCGGGCTTTAATAGCTTCAGACAGTGTTCTGCCCGTTGATTGGCTTTTTGAAATCGATATTTACCGGCTAATTCCCCTAAGAATGCGCCAATTTTTTGGGGAACACTCAGTGGCATAAGTCGAAATGAATAATGACACATCAAATCCAAGCCACCCCAAAAGGGATCAAGTAGCCAATAACGGATAAACTGCTTGCGCCAGGCTTTATCTTGGCAAAATTTCAAGAGGCTAGTTTTCATCGCGGCGTGATTTGCATAGGCAAATTATCTTTAGGTCGCAGTGTCAAACGGCACTCATGACTGACCGTTTGCCCTTCTGGAACACGCAAACGAAAATGTCGCGCCAAGATTGCCAAGCATAGCGTGGTTTCTACGAGCCCAAAATATTTGCCAATACATACGCGCGGGCCAATGCTAAACGGAATATAAGTAAAGCGATCCGGTTTAGTCGGTGCATCGGGTAAAAAACGCTCCGGTATAAAATGATCAGGTTTGTCCCAAAATTGTTTGTGACGATGCAATAACCACGGCACAACCAACATAATAGAACCGGCGGGCACGAGGCGTTTACGAATAGTATCATCTGCACTGGCTTCGCGTGACAAAATCGGCACGGGTGGGTATAAACGCATAGTTTCTTCGATAATGGCGCGGGTATAAGTGAGCTTGCTCACATCGGTGAAGGTGGCAGAACGATTGCCAAATACAGCATCCACTTCTTCATGTAAACGTTGCTCGACATCCGGACATTGGGAAATTAAATACCACGCCCAAGCCAGCGTGTTGGCGGTGGTTTCATGTCCTGCCATAAATAAGACAATCAGTTCGTTGCGGATTTGCTCGCGAGTTAAGGTGTTGGCAGTGACGGTATGACTTTGATATTTCAAAAAATGGGCGAGCAGCGTGTCGCTGTTACCGCTTTTTTCACCTTCCTCAATCACTTTGTCGACGATGGCATGAATGGCTTTAGCCGCTTTCGTTGCTTTGCCGGCATTCAGTCCTGGAATCCAGCTGGGCAAGCCAAAAAAGGTGTTAATGTCCATTTGCTCAATAAGACTTTGATACTCAGCAAAACTTTTAACCACTTGAGCCGCTTGTTCAGCGCCTAATTGATTGCCAAATAAGGTTCGACAAATGATTTCTGCGGTTAGTTGACCCATTTGCGGTAATACGTGAATAAGGCTATCGGCGGGTATTTGCGACCATTGCTGTACGCGCTCTTCTGTGGTTTTAATCATCACTTCACTGTATTTAGCAACTTGCTCCGTGCTAAACATCGGAGTTTCCATTTCGCGATGTTTTTTCCAAATGTCCCCGTCGCTGATAAATAAACCCTCACCTAATAAAGGGGCTAAGGCTTTTCGCATTAACTGACTTTTCTTTTCGTAATTCGCATTATTAGTTAGAAAGACATGGCGAACGATATCGGGATGATTAGCGATAAAAATCATTTTATTAATGATTTTTATCGACATGAATTGCCGGTCAAACGCATTTTCATCCCAAATAGATAATAAATCACGGCGGGCATACTTTAGGGTGTCAATCGGCCCTAAGGCTTTTAGATGGCGTTTTGGATACGGGGGGATAAAATCGTTCATTATTAAAATTTTAAATGGCTAGATGTTCTCATGTCGCTTAGTTTGTTGCCTGATAAATCAATGACTTCTTTGTCAGCAACACCAAACACGTTAATGTTATTTTTTATTGTGCGCGTATAGTTTTCATGTAGATGTCCGTGATAAATGCGTTTTACTCCCATTGCGGCAGCAAGGTCGCCAATCACTGAAAAACCATGACGATGGGAGCCTGGCGCCTCATGACAGACTAATATGTCTGCTTGTAAGGCTTTTAACGCTTCAAATTCATCTACCCAGATGGCAGATTGGTATTTTAAAGGGATGTCGGCGTTTTTAGTGGATACCGATTGATGATGAAGAAAATGTTGCTTATTTTGCCATTTAGCAGGACGCGGGGGATACCACACTCGACCCAGAAAAATACCGCTGAGCCCCGCAATTTTTAAACCGGCAATTTCCGTTACCTTTAGATGCAAGCTATTGTTTGCCAAAGTGGATTGAAATAGATTGTTAAATCGGCCGGGCGTTTCAAAATCATGATTTCCGGCAATCCACCAAATTTCCGTTAAGTTAATAATGTCGCGAAGGTAAATGTCTAATGGCTCATCGAGGTCATAGTCACCTAACAAGATCACCGCATCGGGTTGATACTTGTAGACAGCTGTGATGAGTGGCGTAAAGTTCCCATGAGGGTCGCCCGCAAATAGTATTCGGTCCTGTCGAATCATGTCGCTTAATCAGTTGTGCGGTGAGGGCGTAGCAGCTAGGGAGGCCACGTGGGTTTTCTATTAGTCTTGTGGTTTTTTAGAGGCGTTATCCTCAACCTTATGAAAAATTGAGGATAATGCTTGTTCATTCCTAATTAGTTTATATAAGCCTAAAAATTACACCAGTTCTTTTGCTTTGATAAAGGCTGCACGGAAGTCAAGATACAAGGGTTGTTCAGATTCCAGCATCCATCTTAGCATGGCTTGTTGAAGCTGATATTTGACATTGCCGATTGCTAGTGCGCCAATCCCTACCGCAGAAGGAGCATTGATAGCGTAGCGTAAAGGTGTGCCTAAATCCTTATTTTTGATGCCTTCAATACCGGCGGGTGGCACGGCATTGACATCGCCGGCGACTTTAAGAGAGCGGGTATTTTTCAATACCGAGGCATTAATGACCTGAATACCGGCTTTAGCCGCGCAAAAGATAATGTCGGCAGTTTCTAGTAGGTCTTGTTTTTCCGTATCAGATCGGGCGCAAGCACCGGATAGGGTTGCTGAAAAACGGCGATTATAGGCTTTGGCAACTTCTTCGGCAGTATCTAGGGATAAATGATCCACTAAAATAGTTTCAGCGCCGGCGAGTGACGCGATAATGCCGGTGGCAATACCAACAGGGCCTGTGCCACCAAAAACGACAGCTTTGCTCGCATTGATCGCCATACCATGCTGGTCTTTAAGTTGCTTTTCTACGCAGGCAACTAAAGCAGCAGCCGTTGTGAAAGCGCCACTAGGGTCTGCAAAAACAGAAACCTCAAAGGGTGGCACCATCGCTTGTCGACATGCCGTTAGCATATCCATCGCTAGACCTAAATCACGTCCGCCAATAAAAATACCGGTGCGTTTAACACCGGTAGGTCCACGCGAAAATATAGCATCTTGGGTTAAGCCATGAATGCTATCTAATTTCACATTGCTATAAGGTATCAACACATCAAACGAGGCATCCACGGCCATGTTGACATCAAATGGACTGTTATGGGGCATAGGGTCAAACATGTGTAGTATGCTACGTTTCTCCATTGGGAACCTCGGTATTATTTAAATTTGGATGGGGCCAATCTCAATGTTTCGATAAGCCGTTTTATATTGGCGGTGCATGTTCCTGTTACTCAGGTACGATAGCACAAGCCATGATTACTTAGGCGCGAGCTGAAATAAAGTGAACAACGGTGTGCGGTTGGAGTGCAGGCAAAGCCTGCACTCCAACTATTGGCAACTTGCCTAAGTTATTCCATGCTCATTCCTTAGCTAGCTTGCAACGTTTCTCTAGCAATCTCAAACGCATGTTCAAAATGTAAAAATAAGGATTTATCGCTATTTAACATTTTCTTTAACAGGCTATTTTGTGTTTGGTATTTAATGTTACCAATGGCTAATGCGCCAATTCCCACTGCTCCGCTGATTGAGCTGGCGATAGCTACACCACTATGGAAAGCATTAATACCGGCAATACCGGCTGGTGGCACGGCATTGACATCGGCAGCGACTTTTAATTGGGGCGCCGCACTAAGTAACTCGGCACTCAGTAATTCTATTCCCGCTGCACCGGTTGCAAAAACCACATCAGTGGTTTTTAAAAACTCGGCTTTGTCCGCATCTGAGCCGGCGCTAATATTGATTTTACCTTCGCCAAATTCAAGATTGCATAATTCTGCAATATTTTGGGCTTTTTCTAATTGTCTGCCAATAATCCGGACGTTTGCACCGGCTTGAGCTGCAATGACTGAGGCGACTTGTCCAACTGGCCCCGTGCCACCTAATGCCAAAACGTTGACGTCTTTAAGGTCGGTATTGAATTTTGTTTTTAATTCATATTCAACCGCAGCAACCATACCCGCCGCTGTCGTAAATGCACCACTAGGATCGGCAAAAACAGATACCTCAAAAGGCGGAACCATAGATTGTCTAGCCGTTTTCAGCATATCCATTGCTTGTTTGGGGTCACGTCCGCCAATAAAAATGCCAGTGCGTTTTAAGTTTTTGGTACTACGTGAAAAAATAGCATCCTGAACCAATCCTTGTACTTCGCTAGGTTCAACATTGATATAAGGCAGTGCGGTTACCCAGCCTGCATCTAAGGCCATATTGACATCAAATGGGCTAAGATTTTTGGCCGTAGTGAGCATGTGTAAAATAAGTGGTTTTTCCATAATAATATCCTTAAAAAATGTAATTGTACTGGGCGCTTAAGTATAAAATAAAAAAAGCAGAATAACATGGCTTCTTTGAAGATTATTGCTTGGGTGGGTTATAAATTGAGGCTCCCTTGAAATACCCATTCACTAAATGCAGTCAAAACGGACAATCGGCTTAACGTCAACATCGCTCAGTCATCGGATTAGATGAGGCTAAACGATTACCTTATTTTAATCAATCACGCGGCGGTGAGCGATTTGTTCTTGCGGCACGCTCGTCTTGCTCGGATTGTTCGCGTTTATCTTGCCATTTTAACTCGGTTGCTTTGGCGGCATCACAGACTTTTTGTAAGCTGTTGGTTCGGTGATGCAAATTCTCCCATATTTTTCTTTTCAGATGGAGTTCGTTTTCTATCACACTTAAGGCGCGGTGTTGTTCTTGTACCGCCAAATCCAATTTCGCGATAAAAGAACGAAATTCCAATAGACGCGTCAAGCTAAGTCCTGCGTTACCAAGGCTGGCAAGTTTACCATCATATTCAGACTGATACTGTTGCAGTTGAGCCAATTGAGCTTGTGCGGCAAGATATTTTTTTTGGACGTCTGCAATGGCTTCGAGAGCATTTTTTTCTTGTGCGGCGTTAAGATCAACTAAGGATTTGATACGCTGAGATTTTTGCACGAGTCTTTTTCCTGTTCAGTGAGGGCGGGTACACAAACATGCCATGAGTCGCGTTGCATTAGGGCAGTTCTAATAAAGCTTCTAGCTCGTGTAAGCTGCGGGGAACATCAACCGCCTCATCCATACTTTGCTGTAAAAATTCCAAGATAGCAGGATTCTTTTGAATAGCCCGATCGATGCGTGGATCAGAACCGGGCTGATAAGCCCCTACACTGATTAAATCACGGTTTTGCTGATACAGGGAGTAGAGCCGTCGAAATTCTCGGGCTAATTGTAAATGACGTGGCGTAATAATGTCCGTCATTACACGACTGACAGACGCTTCAATATCGATAGCTGGATAATGACCGGATTCTGCAAGATTTCGAGATAATACGATATGTCCATCTAATACACCGCGAGCGGCATCGGCAATAGGATCATTATTATCATCTCCTTCAGCCAGCACCGTATAGAATGCGGTAATCGAGCCACCGCCGTGATCGCCATTGCCCGCACGTTCAACCAAATGCGGTAATTTGGCAAATACGGATGGAGGATAACCCTTAGTGGCAGGCGGCTCGTCAATAGCCAGGGCAATTTCTCGGTGTGCCTGTGCAAATCGGGTTAAAGAATCCATGAGCAGTAACACATCTTTACCTTGGTCACGAAAATATTCCGCAATACTGGTCGCCATTAATGCGCCATGCACACGCATAAGTGGTGGACTATCGGCGGGCGTGACGACCAGCACGGCGCGTTTAAGCCCCTCTTCACCTAAAATTTTCTGAACGAATTCATTAACTTCTCGTCCTCGTTCGCCAATGAGACCGACAACAACAATTTCGGCACTGGTAAATTTAGTCATCATGCCCAATAAAATGCTTTTGCCGACCCCCGTACCGGCAAATAAGCCCATACGTTGTCCGCGTCCGACGCAAAGCATGGCATTAATCGCGCGAATGCCGACATCCAAAGGCTCGCGGATAGGTTTTCTGGTGAGTGGATTAATCGGTGAGCCATTAAGTGAAATATAAGCCTCTGTTTTTAATGGCCCTTTATTATCTAATGGATTGCCTGAACCATCTAAGACACGCCCTAATAAGCTGTAACCGACTCGGGCTTGGCTGGCGTTATTTAATGGGATAACTCGGCAATCGGCTTCTAGTCCATGTACTTCGGTGATTGGCATTAAAAATAATCGAGTACCGGCAAAACCGACCACTTCGGCTTCAATGAGATGACCTGATTTTGTTTCAATTTGGCAACGCGAACCCATCGCAGCACGACAGCCCACCGCCTCTAGCGTCAGTCCAACCATACGCGAAACCGTCCCTTCCACAATCAGCTCGTGGGGTTTAGATAAACGTTCGGTATAAGGTTTGAGCCGCTCTAGCCAAATAGCGGAACGATTAGCCGTAGGGCTCACAAGGGTTTGTCCGGTTCTCGTTCGCTGCCTAAGACATTGGCGATAACCGCCGCGAGACGATGTTCAATAGTGGCATCCACATGAGAGACCTCCGTGTCTATCTTGCAACCGCCACGGGTTATCAGTGGATCTTCAAATACCGACCAGCTTGGCGAAACATCCTCCAGTGATAACACGGAGCGGACTAAGTCAGCATCTTCTGGATGTAAATGAATCGTGATTTTTTGCGAGGCAAGCGGCAACACACTAATGGCTTCGCGAGCAGCGGCGACCACTTGACCAGGGTTCATTTTGATTTCACGGCGAATAATCTGCGTAGCGATACCGATGGCAAGTTTAACTAACTCTTGTTCAACTTCTTCATCTAGCTTTTTAAATGGCTCGCTTAATGCGTCCAGTAGTTCGCTAAAAGCTTGGGCTTGCGTTTGTAATACATGGATTTTTTCGTCGTAGCCTTGTTGTGTACCCTTAGCAAAGCCCTCCGCGTAGCCTTCTTCTAAACCTTGCTGTATCCCCTGCGGTATTCCCTGCTGCACCCCTTCCTCTTTACCGAGTGCAAAGGCTTCGTCATAGGCTAGTTTTTGCATGGCTTCGATGTCTTCTACCGTTAAAACAGGCACCGCATCAGCCTCTGAGGCTTTATTTGTTTCTTCTGTATTATGGCGATGTAGAGGGGGTTCTTTTTCATGAAACACATCGGGTACTCGCCATAAATCCAGCGCAGCTAACTCGGAGTCCGTGAAGGCAGTGATTTTAGATGTAGGCATCGCCGCCATCACCACCTCCAATATGGACATCGCCTGAGTCAATCAATCGTTTTACAACAGTAAGGATTTCTTTTTGTGCGCCTTCTACGTCGCTTAATCGTGCAGGTGGTGAGGCATCTAGGTCATCTCGTAAGATTTCGGCAGCGCGTCTGGACATATTGGTAAATACTTTTTCTTTAAGATCTTGACTCGCTCCACGCAAAGCGAGTAATAGCTGACCCGTTGCAATTTCACGAAGTAAAGTTTGCATATCGCTCGCGCTCATCGTACCTAAATCTTCAAAGACAAACATCTTATCTTGAATTTCTTGGGCGAGTTCTGCTCGGACTTCCGATATTTCATTCATAACTAGATCACTGGCTGAACCTTCCATAAAGTTCAAGATATTAGCGGCTGCGTCCACCCCACCAAGTGAAGTGGCTTTAACATTTTCACTGCCGGTGAGTTGTTTTTCCATGATCTCATCTAATTCCCGCAAGGCGCTGGGTTGAACTCCTTTCATCGTGGCGATACGCATCACCAGATCGGGGCGCAAGTTCTCAGGCAGGAACATTAAAACCTCCGCCGCTTGATCACTATCCATTAACGAAAGAATCGTTGCCATGATTTGTGGATGTTCAAGGCGGATCATATCGGAAATTGAGCGTGAATCCATCCATTTCAACTGCTCGATACCTTTGGTGCTACCCCCTTGTAAGATGCGATCAAGGATGCTGTTGGCTTTATCTGGACCTAGGGCACTGATCAAGACGGTGCGTATGTAGGTATCCGTGTCCATGCCTAGCGAGGTTCGACTTTTGACATCGACAATGATTTCCTCAACCACTTGATCCATCATTTCTGGCGTAATTTCGCCAATACCCGCCATCGTCGTGCCTAAAATCTGAACTTCCCGACGGTTCATATGTTTAAAAATTAGCGCGGCTCTATCCATACCGATTGCCAGCATGAGCACCGCTGCTCGTTCAGTTTTTGTCAGTTCCTTAGTCGCCATTTTATTTAACCCACGATTTGATTACTTCCGAGACCAGCTTGGAATCATTATCAACCAATTTTTTGACATATTCTAACCGGGTTTCGTAAGTTTGTGGTGTATCTAACAAGAGCATGTCCACTGCTTCTTGGTTAGGGTTAAGTTCACCCTCTTCACTACGGAAGGCTTCAGGAATTTCCCCGTCATCAAACGGTGAGTCTTGTCCCAATTTTTCTTTTTCTGCCATAAGTTCTGCCTCCTGAGCGGCCATAAGTTCTGCTTTAATTTCTTCTTCACTTCGTCCAGCCAGACGACGCATGGCGGGACGTAACACTGCAAAAATCAAGAATAAGATTGCTAATACGGCAGCAACTTGTTTCATGAGATTAATAAACCAAATTTGTTCCCAAAGGGGTTGTTCTGGAATAACTTCTTGTGCCTCTGGGGCACGGAACGCGACATTGCTAACGGTGACCTGATCGCCTCTGGCGGCATCAAAACCGACGGCTTGCTTGACGAGTTCTGTGAGACGATCTAATGCCTCTTGATTATAAGGTTCATTTTTTACTTTTCCCTCTGGGTCTAAAGTATGGCGATCATCGACAACCACGGCAACCGTCAAACGTCGTAATTGACCGGTAGCAATACGAGTGTGGGTAATGGTTTTATCCATCTCAAAATTTTTGGTTGCTGATTTCGACGTTGAGCTAGGTGAATTGCTATTGCTGGACGTAGTGCTATTAGGTGTGGTCGGTGTCGCGCCATTTTGAGCCGCAGGCTGATTGGCTTGGTTGACATTTTCAGGCGCATTGCCAGCTGGCGTGGGCTGGTTAGATAACGCACCTGGAATACCTTGCACACCGGGTAGTGAGTTTTGTTCTTCAGAGGATTGCTCACTTCTGAGGACACTGGATTTGGGGTCGAAGTTTTCTTGAGTACGATCAGTTTCAGTAAAATCCACATCGGCTGATAGCTGAGTACGCATACCGTCTCCCACTAAAGGCGTCAAAATATTACCGATGCGCTCCATTAGATGGTCTTCAAGGTCTTTTTTATAATCAAATTGCTTGGCGGTTAGATAGCCGAGTGAGTTATCCTTACTGTTGAGCAAGCGACCTTTCTGGTCGACCACGGTGACTTGCTCGGCTTCTAGCTGCGGCACGCTCGACGCGACTAAATGGATAATGGATTCTATTTGACCTTTATCTAAACTACGCCCTTGATAGAGATTAACGATAACAGAAGCGCTGGGTTTTTTGCGCTCGCGGATGAATACTGATTGAACCGGTAAAGCCAATAACACACGAGCCGATTTAACACTTTGAATGGACATAATCGTTTGCGCGATTTCACCTTCCAGCGCACGTTGGAAGCGCATCATCTCTGCGCTTTTACTGGCGCCTAAGCCTTGATCCTTGTCCAACAATTCGTAGCCGATGCTTTTGCTTCTAGGTAATCCTTGTCCTGCCAGTTTCAGTTTAATTTCGTTGACTTTATCGGGCGGCACCATGATTGCGCCAGTGCTAGGCTCAACTTTATATTTAATATCTTGGGTGGCTAGATAATCGACAATATCAGACGTGTCTTGTGGACCAATCTCAGCAAAGAGGCGAGTGTAAGAGGGAGAGTCAGACCAAAGTATAACCGCTACACCGATGGCGACGCTGAGGGCTAAGATCAGCATTAACCCCAGTTGTCGAGCAACAGTTAAGCCAGCCAAGCCTTTCAAGGCAGGATGTAACTCCTGTTCAGCGACCAGTGCTTGCTGAACGCCTGCGATGATTGGATTATTGCTTTGTTCTTGTTCGCTCATGGTCTGCTGATTGTTAGCCAATTACATCGGCATATTCATAACGGCTTGGTAGGCATCAACTAATTTATTTCTGACTTGCAATGTCGCCTGAAAAGAGACATTGGCTTTTTGGCTTGAGACCATCACGTCGGCGATACTGACATTGGCAGCACCAGTTTCAAAGGCAGTTGTCATTTTTCCGGCACTTTGCTGGAGATTGTTTACCGAGTCAATCGATTGTTTTAGCAATGTTCCAAACTCAGAGCCACTTGTCGACTCGCGAACCGGGCTGGGTGCACCGGCTGCGGCTGACATTGCCCGCATTTGGGCCAGCATCAGGTTTACGTTCATATCGCTCATGGGAATCTCTCAAAAGGCATTTTTTAAGGTTTAAGCAGAATTGATGCCAGTTGCTGTAATTTACTTAGTCCCATGTTGATTTTTTTCTAAAACCTATGCTTCTGTCACTCATCTATCCGGTTCTATTTTAAAGGACTTTGGCGTTTAAAGGCGCAATTGTTTTTAAAATTTCTGTTTAAAAAAATATAGAAACTTCAAAATTGGCTGAGATATTGACGCCGTACGCGTTTTATAAAGCCAATGGCGGTGTGCATGGAGACTATCGGTTTTAAATTTAACGTCAAAATCTCGACGGTCAATGGCAGGCAGCGTTTTAACAAAATCTGTCAGGAGACTACAAACTGACTTATACTAACTCGCAGATGACAGTGATGATTTGTAAAGCTTGTTTATCCAGTATTCACTCGTTCTCAGGTCGGAGTTTGGGAACGAGTTGCCCATTTTACAGGGGAGGGCGGAATAATTACCTCTAACTATTCCGCTGTCTAATCTTCTAGGGTATGTACTTTAAAAAGCCGTTGTATTTTTTATCAAAACTTTAACTTTAAACTGAGTTTGCTATGCGCCAATCCATTCTATTTGCCTGTCTTGTTGTTATATCGTTATCAGTTGCAGCCAATGAGGGAGAAAAAGCCGAAGGGCCTCAATATATTCCAATTGGCCCGAAGTTGATTGTTAATTTGCTTAACCCAAAGCAGTTAATGCAAATTAATCCGCAAGTCATGGCAGAAGGTGAAGCGGTTGAAGAAATAAAAAAAAATATGCCGGCACTAAAAAATGCTCTAATCATGCTATTGAGTGGCAGAGATGCACAAGAGCTAACCACTTCACAACAACGCGAAGCCTTACGCAAAGAGACCGCCGAGGTGATTTTAAAAACGCTGGAAAAATACGGATCTAGTGAAGGCGTGAAAGAAGTCTTGTTTACTGATTTTAGGGTTAATTGATATTCGCTCGTTTATCAAGCCCAGTATAATCATATAGATGTCAAACGGTTATGCCTCGTTATTTTCAAAAGCCAACAATTCTTTCAACAATTGATTGGCGAGTTCTACGCTATCTTTATAGCCTTCGCAATCAATTAAAAAATTGTAACGGTATTCTTCCGCACAAACGGTAATGACTTGTAATGCCATGCGGTATTTAGTTTTGTCAGTTTTAAAAGCAGTACTTTCAATTAATTCTTCTAATAGTTTGCTTAATTTATGGCTATGCGAATACGCGCCATACTTGCTCTTAGTTTCTAATAAAAATTTAAATAGCATTTCCAACATCTGTTGGTAATGAAAACAGTGCATAGCGCAATCTTTAAACGCGATTTTCTCCAGTAAGTCTATGGCAACTGCGTGTTGCCAAGCTTTACCGCCTAAGCTTTCTACTTCAGTAAATTTTTTAAATAGTTCTGCGTACATGGCTTTTTCACGGTTAATTAGTAATAACTCGATACGTATTACCAGTTATTTTTAAGGTTATTTGTTTACGAGCATTGTTGTCGCCGCTATTTTTTAGCATGCCCAGGCTAGTGAGGCATAAGACGGTCAGCCATTCTAAATATCCGTCATTCCAACAAACCATGCCGAAATGATGGATAAAAGACCTTAAAAAACATATGGAGATCAATTGCTTAACTTAATGAATTGACATCGGAGCTTGGGGATGAGTTGTATACTCACTCTAATTCACCAAGACGTTCCATTCAGACAAGAACTTGGTATCCCACAGGATTTTGTCCCCATCTCGTTTAATTCTAAAAAACCATCGCCCTCTTGATTACCTGTGGGTATTGCTTGTAACGTAAACGTGTTGCGACTAACCGCTGAAATAG
Organism: uncultured Methylococcaceae bacterium; assembly: GCA_903945375.1. GTDB lineage: Bacteria > Pseudomonadota > Gammaproteobacteria > Methylococcales > Methylomonadaceae > Methylovulum. Next base: position 44,214 of record CAJAVP010000132.1, read on the forward strand.
TCAAATTGTAAGTAGTCGTCCCTCCAGAAATCGGGACAGTGCTTGGAAAAATTTTAGGCGGTCCCGTATCAGCATCACCAATTGCCGCGCCAAGATAACTAGAATTATTCTCCAAATACCACTGCGACATCGCATTAGCAAATGACGCAAGCGCCCCTTGTGCTTCAGCTCGCCGACTTTTCACGATACTGTTTCGATAAGAAGGATAGGTAATAGCGGCCAAAATACCAACGATAGTAACCGCTATCAATAATTCAATTAAGGTAAAACCGCGTTTATTAGTCTTCATTGTTAATCATGATTGCTTTCTTTTCATAATAGGCATCGCGATAATGCGACGAACCGGGTTCTAATTTATGCGCTTTACGATAAAACGGTAAAGCCTCGTGTTGACGATGGGTTTGCTCACAGGCTTTGGCTAGACGATAAGCTTCCGCACTGTAAAATTCCATTTTGCCATAATCACCCGCTTGTCGATAGCCGCCTGAACAAATTACAACGCATTCAGTGATTCGGATTAAAACCATTTTAACAGACAAAGCCCACCGGATGAGTAAAGATAGCACTTTCAATCCTGAGTAATACCCCGTTCGCCCTGAGCCTGTCGAAGGGATGACCACGAACAAATTCACTCAAAAAACCGATTAATAAACTAAAACTAAAGTTTCCAAAGCAATAGTCGCTAACCGGCTAACCGCTCAGTGAACCGAGCGGATGTTATTTTTCACCACACACTCTAGAAGGCATTCAAATGGCTACGATAATTTATGCAGACCTAACACCAGACGACATAGCTGCTCTCTCGACAGCGGTTATAGGCGCCATCACTAACACAGATCTTGCCGCTTTATCTATTGAGCAAGTACAAGCACTAACGGGAGATCAAATAGCCGCCTTAAAAACCAAAGTCGGTGTTATGACAACCGATCAAATCGCTGGCTTAACCACTGACCAAATCGTGGCATTGACCAATACGCAAACTAAGGCGTTGACCATAGGCCAAATACAAGCACTCAGTGTTGATCAAATTGTCGCGCTTGAAACAGCTGATTTAATCGCACTGTCTACCTTACAAATGAAGGCATTAAGCAGTGACCAAGTTTCAGCGCTAACAACCAATCAATTTGGTGCGCTGACCTCTTTACAAATAGCCTCTTTATCACCCGATACCTTTGGCTTATTGAGCAGTGATCAAATTGCGGCAATGAACACGCTGCAAATAAAAGCGTTGAGTTCCGGACAAATGGCGGCCTTAACGCCAACGCAAATAGCAGGATTTGAACTTAACGATATTTCGGCCTTGACCAGCTTACAAGTTGCCTCATTAACAACCGATGCCGTGTCCGGATTTAAAGCCGATCAAATTAGTGCATTGACAAAAACGAATATCTTAGGATTAAGTACACCTCAAATTTCCGTATTAACGAATACTCAGGTTGGTGCTATCGAAACGAGTGATCTTAGTGCAATGAGTACAGCGCAAATAAAAGGGCTGTCAGCGGCTCAAATAAAGGCACTCAGCTTAGATCAGATTAATGCACTCACTGTCACCCAAGTTTTAGCGATTGATCCGGCTGACATCTCTACGATGACTACCACACAAATTGTTGAAATGAATTCTGCGCAAATCAGAGCCTTAAGTACCGCCCAAGTTCAAGCCTTAAGCACTGCCCAAGTGTTTGTTTTAGAGGCCGAAGACATCAACGCATTAAGTAGCGCTCAAGTCGCCGCGTTAGGTGCAGATGTCTCAAAAATGTCAACTGACCAAATCGCCGCATTAACCAAAACCAATATTATTGGCTTAACGAATACCCAAGTTGCCGGATTAGTCGCGTCGACTCAAATTGCTGCAATTGAAACTAATGATTTAGTATCAATGACCACTGCACAGATTAAAGCCTTAACCACTTCACAAGTTTCTAACTTGTCTGAAGCGCAAGTGGGTATCTTCAGTTCCGCTCAAGTCTTGGCATTGGACACGGGTGATGTTGCTGTATTAAATGCTGCACAATTGCAAGCCATAACCACAGCCGGCATTAAAGGCTTAAGTACCGCCCAAATTAAAGCGTTAACTGTAACGCAAGTCCCCTCCTTACCCGGTGATAGCGTTGCGGCTTTAAACAGTCTGCAAGTTAGAGCATTTGATACCATTGATGTAGCCGCCTTAAGTGCAAGCCAAATAGCCGCTTTCACAACCGCCAATATCAAAGGCTTAAGCAATGCCCAGATACAAGCGTTTACAGCAAGTCAAATGGCCGTCATTGAACCACTCGATTTTGCGATGCTAAGTAGCGCACAAATCAAATCTATCGATACCGGTGATATATCAAGCCTAACCACCGATCAAATTACCGCATTAAGCAAAACGAATATTATAGGGTTGACTGGTTCTCAAGTCTTGATATTGAGCTCAGCACAATTACAAAGCATTGAAACGGCTGACTTAAAAGCCATGACAGCAATACAAATCAAAGCCTTAAGTAGCACTCAAGTGCCCGACTTAACGGCCGATCAAATTGATGTTTTAAGCTCAGCACAAATTGCTTCATTAGATACCGTTGACATTTCGGTATTGGCCAATGCACAAATCGCCGCCTTAACCACAGCGAACATCAAAGGCTTAAGTGCGGCTCAAATGACCGCGATGAGTTCAGGGCAAATTTCGCAAATACAAACCACTGATGTCGCCGCTCTAAGTTCCGCACAACTGCGTGCTATCGGTTCGGATGTAACGGTATTAAGTGCCGACCAAATCGCCGCATTGACAGCAACCAACATCAGAGGTCTCAGTACTGCGCAAATTGCCTCATTAAGTGTTAATCAAATTCAATCTTTGACAGCAGATAACATCACAGGCTTAACCACCGCACAAGTTAAAGCATTAACCTCCGGTCAAGTTGCCGCCATTGAAACATCAGATCTTAATGCTATGAGTGCAACCCAAATCAGCGCACTAGATCCAGAAGATGTTAACGCACTCAGTTCAACCCAGTTAGCCGCATTGGGTAATCCCATAAAGGTTAATGTTACGGGTTATACCGCCACCCAGCTCAACACCTTAGCGGCTAACTCGGCAAATGTCAGCGCCATCATCGGTACCTTAAACCTGACTTCCGCTCAAAGTGCCAGCCAAATATCCAGTTTATTGAATTTATACAGCGGTAGCTTGGCAACAGCTGTCGCCACAAATATGAACACGGATGCGATAGATGCCTTAGCAAGTAATGCCAGCAAACTCGCCGCAAGTGGCGTTTCAGGTGCAGTCGCCATTTCCCAAACGCAATACGACACACTGACCTCATCAAAACTAAGAAACACCGGAACAGATACCCTAGCCATCAGTGCCGTAGCCGATGGTGCCTCGGTCACCGTCAATAACTTTGCCGGTGCGACTTTTATCGGTACCTTATCAGGAACAACCGGCAAATTTAATGTGACCGTCGGAGCGGGCGATCACTCCATTACAGCCGCAGCAGGAAATGATGTCATAACCGCAGGTTCAGGAACGGATAGCATCATTGCCGGTTCAGGCAGCGATTACATCAATTTTGTAGCCGGCTCTTTAACCTTATCCGATACCGTCGATGGCGGTACTGGCACGGATACACTGGCGTTATCCAGCAATATTGCTGTTGCTGCAACAGACTTCACTAACGTCAGCAACATTGAAGCGATTACGGTCGGCAACACCACAACTAATATTGCATTAACCACACAGAATGCTCTTGTTGCGGCCTCAGCCACGATGACGCTCAATGCCAGCTCTTTAACCTCTGGCGTGTTAACCTTCAATGGTGGCGCAGAAGCTGATGGCGCGTTTGTCATTACTGGCGGCGGTGCGGCTGATTCTATTTATGGTAGTGCCAATGCAGATACTTTAACGGGTGGCGCAGGTGCCGACATCCTCAATGGCGGTACCGGTAGCGATTCAATCGTAGGTGGCTCAGGTGCTGATAGCATTACGGCTGGAACAGGCAGCGTATACATTAGTGCAGGTACGGAAAATGACTCGATAAACTTCATCGCAGGTGCATTGACATCAGCGGATACCGTCGATGGTGGCACAGGTTCAGATACCGTTGCGTTGACAGCAAATGTTGCAATCAACACAGGCGATTTCGATAGTGTCAGTAACATCGAAACGATTACCATCGCCAACACATCAGCCGCAGCCGCTATTACCACAAAAGATGCATTAGTTTCTTCAGGGGCAACTTTAACGTTAGATGCGAGTACAACACTAACGACCGGCACGTTTAATTTTAATGGTATCGCAGAAACAGATGGCGTATTCGTGATTACTGGCGGTGGCAGCTCCGGCGTGACGATTGCGGGTGGTGCAGGTGCCGACACCTTAACAGCAAGTCTAACAGGCTCTGTTGCAAATAACATCAGTGGTGGTGCAGGCAATGATACCATCACCGGCGGGGCAGGTACTGCAACTGGCGGCGATAGCATTACGGGCGGTGCAGGTGATGACAAGTTCATCTTTGTTGCGGGTACTTTAACCAGTGGAGACGTTGCTGTTGATGGGGGGGTCGGATATGATACGTTGGCATTAACAGGTTTGACTGCCATTGCCTCTACAGATTTGAATACTGTTGCTAATATTGAAAAAATAACGATCGTTACGACAACGAGTGCTGTCGCGATTACAACCGTGGATGCGTTAGTTTCCGCAGGCTCTACCTTAACATTGGATGCGAGAGCAACACTAACGACCGGCGCGTTTAATTTTAATGGTGCCGCAGAAGCGAATGGTGCATTTATCATTACCGGTGGCGGCAATTCAGGTGTCACTATTACCGGTGGTAGCGGTGCAGATCTCTTGGAGGCAAGCACATCGGGATCTGTCATCAACATCATTACCGGTGGTACTGGTGATGACACCATTACCGGCGGAGCAGGATCAGCGGATAATCTTGCGGGTGGCAACGACAATGATCTGATTAATTTAGTGTCAACTAACTTGGGCTCTGCAGATGTTATTAATGGCGGTAGCGGTATCGATACACTTAATTTTACCGGCGGTGGTGCGATTGGCGGTGTATCAACCGACTTTACAAACGTTACCGCTTTAGAAGCCATTACGTTTACAAATACGAGCAATAGCGTAGCAATTATTGCAGCATCAGGTCTAGTCGCGGCCGGAGCAACATTAACCTTAAATGCCAGTACCTTAACCAGTGGCACACTGAAATTTGATGGTTCTGCAAACGTAGGTACCGGCGCGTTTGTTATTACCGGTAGTGCCGGCGCGGGCGTTTCAACGATTATTGGTGGCTCAGGTGCCGATACCCTAACGGGTGGTACCGGTGCAGCCAATACCATTGACGGCGGGGCAGGTGCTGATGTGATCGTAGCCAGTACAGGTGCGGTTGGTGATTTAATTGTCGGTGGTGCAGCTAATGATACTATCACCTTTGTATCTGGGCTCTTGACGTCAGCAGATACGGTATTTGGTGGCACGATTGGCGGAGTTTATAGCGCAGTCGTGTTGGCTTCCGGCGGTGATTCAGGAACAGATATATTGGCACTAACAGGTAATAGTGCCATTAATGCCACGGACTTTAACAATGTTACTGATATTGATGTCATTACCGTTCAAAACACAACATCCAGTATTGCGATTACCAGCGCAGATACCTTGGTATCGGCTGGAACAACCTTGACATTAAATGCCAGTAGCTTAACGACCGGCACATTGACCTTTAATGGTGCGGCGGAACTTGATGGCTCGTTCAGCATTACTGGTGGCGCAGCGGCAGATACGATCACTGGTGGCGGCATAGCCGATACCCTGCTGGGCGGTGGGGGAGCCGATAGTCTTGTCGGTGGAGCAGGCGCAGATGCGCTAACCGGTGGCACAGGCTTAGACACCCTGACTGGCGCTGAGGGGGTTGACACCTTTACGCTCGCCTCTGCCTCAACAGATGCCGATACCATTACCGACTTCGCTAGCAGTACGGATATTATCGACACCAATGCGTACACCACAACCTTAAGTAAAACTTATGAAGAGGTTGCGACCGTTGCGGGTGATATCACCACCGATGCGAATGTCATTGTGTTTGGTGGCACGACCACACTCGCCGCTGCCGCCGCTGCAATTGCCTCAGACGCAACGGTCACCGGCAATACGGGTTTGATTATCTTCTCCAACGGCACGGATACCTTTGTTTATGGTACAGATAATCTGGCGGCAGATGGCGTTGAAACCTTGTTGGTTACCCTAACCGGCATCAGTAACGCGCTATCACTGGGCACAGCAGACTTCACTGTTTAGCCAGATAGCCAGGTAGGGTGGGCACATGCTGTTCGTGCCCACCGTTATAACCGTTTGTGATGTCATGCAAAACCAAAACCGCCCTTTTCGACATCAACCGAATTGGGCGGTTTTTTTATGCCCGATGCTTACGCTCATTCCCAAGCCCGCGTAGGGTGGATAAGCGAAAGCGCCATCCACCACAACCCTTATTAAGGTGCATGACGCTAACGCTTATGCACCCTACGACGAACACCGAATGATAGATTAGGTGATAGCGGCTAAAATACCAACGATAGCCCGCGTAGGGTGGATAAGCGAAAGCG
>CAJAVP010000133.1 GCA_903945375.1 uncultured Methylococcaceae bacterium
AGTCACTTTCCATTTACTTTTTGGTCGGCTTTCTTCGTTAGGAATGGCGTTTGATTCGGACTGGCTGGTCATGATAATTCTCCGGTACGGTTGCTTTTGGGCGATAGTTTATAGCATTTGAGAGTTTATGCACCAACGCCGTTTAAATCAGCAAACGAATTAAAACTAACAGATAAAAAACTAATTAGAATTGCGGTTTTAAGTGTTTTCATTTTTTGTATCTCATAAAAGCCCAACACTAAGTTAAGGCGGCGGCTGAAGTGCTAATAGATAACACGCGTGTATCAGAGCCGCTCGCTTTTAACGCCTTGTTGGAAATTAAATTATCAAAAAATAGAATTGATGATAAAACATAAAATTCAGTAAATTTTAAATGAAAAACCATAGTAATAATTTGATAAAGTTAATGACCAATTTAATAACTTCGCGTTTCAAACGAAGTAAGTAAAATTTAACTTAAAAAAGAAAATAAAACAAAAAAGCAAACTCAAACCCATTAAAAAATCCTAATAACTACAGGATAGAATGCGTAATATTTTTAGATAAACTGTAGAAAACAAAAATGATTACTCAAAAATAGGCGACACCAAGCAAGCTTAACTAAAAAATAAATTACCGAAATGATTTCAAAAAATCTAACCGAAATAAATTATTTTTCATCATTTTCTTACATAAAGATAAAAATTAAAAAGACGATTACTAAAATTTCAGACAAAAATCAAAAACTTTTATTAATAAAACAAGTTCAATAATAGCGAAACCTTGCTTCTTAAAATAAAAAAACAATAAACTAAAATAGAAAAATCATTACTCACAAAATACAACGAGGAAGTTCCAACGTTACGGTAAGGGGCGCGCCGCTAACGAAAGCGAAACGAAGCCGCCGAACCTTGATAAAAAACCAAACTCCAAAACCGCCAACGGGCGGCGCGTCCCTTTGACCGACTTGTTAGGCCGGGCAATAATCGCCAAAACTAAACCACCACCTAACAAAAATGATAGCTTCCGCGTGGGCACAAAACAGTATGTGCCCATCAGGTTAATAGTCCAATTTTCATTGTGCTCTAAATGAACTGTGTAACAAAATGCCTGCCCATTCTAAAATCCTGATGATGTGTTATATCTACAGCCGTAATTAATGCTAAGTCATCAATGGCAATAAAGTCTTTAGGATTATGGGTTGCCAATACAAGTTGAAATTGCAAGGCGGTAGCGGCTATCCACGCATCTTGTGTTGAAATGGGTTTGCCTTGTGATTGGCAAAGTGCGCGGACTTTAGCCCAATGCTGGCAAGTCGTTATGTCGCACGGTAAAACCAAATAATCCTCTTGCAGTTTGCATTCCAACAAGCGGATGCGTTTCTCGCCCCAGTTTTTAATAATTGCCCATTGGTATAATTCAGCCACGCTCATAAATGAAATGGCTAACTGTTTGTTTTTTAAGTGGGGTTCATAGAAGGCAATGCGCGAATCGCCTTTGAGCAAAAAGGAAATGATATTGGTATCAATCAATAGGGTATCCATTAATGCTCAAGGTCTTGCTGATGTTGCTGTGCAAAATAGGTCAACCAGTCATCTGTGGTTTCTGTTTCGGGCAAAAAGTCGGCCTGATAATGGGCTAAATCTTTACAAACTTTTTTGCCCTGTTTTTTTTCTGTGTTTGCCAATGTTTGTGTTTGCCAGAATTGATGGCTTTTGTTTTTTAGGCTTAAGTTATTTAACAGTATTTGTACAAGCTGTCTTTGTTCGTTAATAGGCAGTGTTTTTACGCTATTAAGGGCTGTTTGTAAGTTGGTATTCATGTTAAAAATCCTGTTTAAGTATTTTCATTTGTGTGTAAAGGCACAATCGTAGAGGTGCATTGTTTTGTGTCTCTATAGCCTACCACCAAAACCTGTATGATTTAAGAACAAAAGTCACTGTCCATCGCGCACGAGCCGAACAGCAAAGTCGCCGTATTTAAGGCTACCGCTGTCATTGCCACTGATAAAATTCACGAACCACACTCCGCCACCACCGTCCGTTTGAAGCGAGGATGACCATGTAAATCTAGCAAGCGTATTAGGAAAATATGTCGGATTAATAGCTGGCTGATACCAAATATTTACCAACATTCTCAAATAATCATAACTCGGCACTCGCCAATCCCCATACCCACACAGTTTTTTCGTATTCACCGCATTTTTATACGCATCGGTATTACACAAAATACCAGCCGTACACGAACCTAAACCACCATCCCCATTACTTTGATACCCCGCACCCCCCCCCATTCGTAGCCGGATTCGGATCATACCAAGAATAAGTATTATCCTTATCCCGCAAACCGCCATCATCCGTTTTCACCTCCCAAACCAACCCCGTCGCATTATCGCGCGTACACGCCCAGTCTTTCGCCCCCGTTCCCAACACCGCAGCATCCGCCAACAACGAACCATCATTGGCAATTTTGCTATAACCCGTCGTCGGAATCGCACTGGCTTTGGCGAATAACACAGGCAAGCGTTTATCCAACAACAAACCTTTCTCCGTTTTCGACAACTGTCGCAACCCCTCAAACGTATAACTGCCATCTTCCTGCAACACCCCCGCAAACAAACCCAACTCTGCCATTCGCACCGCCGTTGCATACAAAGCCGTATCCGCTTTTGTCACTGCATCTTTGGCAAACTGATTGCTATTGCCGGTTTTCGCAAAAAACCACCGCTTGTGGGTTTCAAAATACGCAACCGCGCGTGCCATCATCCGAGCCGCATCTTGGCGAAGAATAGGCGCATTCGGATTAAAATTGAGCGGGTCAGTCACTAAACCCATCAGCGTGGCTTTTTCCATCGGCACATCCGGCAAATCAGGCGATGCCGTTTCCAACACCGCCGCTAACGCATTCAAAAATTGCCCGCGTGTCACTTGTTCAGCTTTAGCAATCACATTGTTATCAATCAGAGTAGTGCCGGACGCAGGGGCATAATAACCAGCGTAATTGCTGATATGATTCCAGTCAACATTAGAAATGGTGCAGTCTACATAAGTTTTAGTAGACAACTGCCCTTGACTAACAATATGCGTTTCATCCACTTTAATTGCCGCATGACCGTACTTGCCATTGTTATAAAAAACAATCGAACCTATCGGCGCATGGGCAAAATTGGTATCTTCCACCGCTGTTTTTTTGGTCAGTAAACGTGCAAAAGCATCTTTCGCATCACCGCTCACATCAAAACTATTCGGTGCATATTTTGACCACCGCGCACAATAACTGTAAGTGCCGCACGTTCTGCCATAAACATCAGTCAACGGCGTTGTAGCATACAGTTGATTTTGACTATTCGCATAATCCACATTTTCCTGTTGCCAAGCCGCTAGGCTGGAGGCAGGTGTGTCGCCAATCACATTGATATTTCCACCAAAACGCTCATCCGTAATTTGTGTATTTGAATAAACCCGCAACAACCAAGTGCGGTTATTTGCAACCTCAATTAACTTGTTAAATGACCAACTTTTGCCACTGCCTGACAACGCTATCTCTGCATTAGGGTTAGTAAAAACCATCGTCACTTTTGTTGCGATTTTGTCCGTCGCCACCTTGAATGCAATCGTGTCATTTTGCGTTATTTGTGCAGGAACAACGGGCATCGTCACAATTTTTGCTTTCACTACGGGCACGGCTTGCGCATCGTGTGGGAATAAAGCGGCGTTTTTTAAATTGGTTGGATACGCATTTAGAAATTGCTGAATATGCGCGGCGGTAATATCGCGAAAATCATCAAAATAACTACTGGAAGTGGGTTGAGCTGCATAGCTTTTACCCGCTATCGCATTCATTTTGGCGACATAAACAGGGTAAAGTTCGTTTACAAACTGGTTGTACATCGCTTCATGCGGCGTGTATTTATAAAACGCATCATGGAAATTCAACCCTGTCGTCTTCATCTTTGCAAATTGAAAAGTTGCCGCTACTAGCTGCGGATAAAAGCCTGGGTAATCGGATACTGAAGGATTGGTTTCGTTATAGTCAAATCCCATCGCTCTATTTAAACGCCTTGATAATTCAGGCTGTTGAAAAGGCGTTTTGATTAAACCCATTTCTGCTTGCAGTTTTACCAATACCAACAATGGATTTAGTTTATTTTCCAAGGAGGCATAATAAATCAGTTGCGCGGGTGTTAAGTTGTACAAATTACCATCACGGAGTTCAGGCGTTTGCACCGCGTTTACGCCCGTTTGCCAACTTTGCCATTTTTGATACGGGTCAGCAGAAAACGGCAATTGTGCATCGGTTATCGCCGCGTTTGTTGGTTCATGTATTCCTAGCAATAATAGCAATGCCAATGTTACCGATTTAATTTTAAGGCAGTTATTCATGACGGATTTCCTTCGCAATAATGAACCAAAGGTTCAAACTCAAATATAGCTGGATTCTAAAAGCCTAACGTAGAGCTAAGCCGACCGCTGGAGCGTAGCGGAAGCGGGTCGGCTTGAGCGCAATGTTAGGCATTTTTCTGCAAATCAATCGAGTCTGACCCCATTGATTCGCGAGCCGTGCAGAATATGCGGTGAAATGATAATTAATGATGATTTACCGGATTTAGTATTTGCAGGGTACAGCAAAGATAATAAATCCAGAGCAGCGCACGGGGGTTGCTGGCAAGAAAAAGGCAGATACAAGAAAAAATGGAAGCATCCAGTTGACGCCTAACGTTAAGCTAAGCGGGCTGCGCGCTTTTTGCGCAGCTCCGCTTGAGCGTTAAGTTAGACTTGGTAACTCGATTGATGCGCTTCGTACCTCAGCACATCCTATGCGTAGCGCATCTTATCACGTTACGCGGCTTTGAGTTATTGACGTACAAGCGTTCCTTGTTCCACACACTTGTTTGGAACGCTGTTGTTATAAACATTATTATCACCTTTTAATCGAATGAGTGCTGCATAATGAGCGACATTACTGCTGTCAATACTTCCGTAATACACATGATACTGGCTAGACTTGCTACCCGTTACGGTAAAAGTTGTTCCCGTGTTGGAGTATGTGGCATTCTGATTACTTGAAAAACTTTCTTGAAGAGTGTTGTTTGAACTCATGGTGTTTGAACGTAAATTATTGCCACGCTCCCTATAGCCAGACATAACAAGCATTCCGGCAACCCCTGTGCTATTAGGGGTAAGCGTCAATTGATAAAGTGAAGCTGAAATGTAACCGGGCTGTATATTGCTTATTACATTATTATTGTAGGTAGCTGTAGCTTGGCAGTTGTCCGTTAAAGATACGATGTAATTGCCTGAAAGTTTTGGAACAGCCAGAGCGTTACCAGTTACTAATACTGAAGCTATTGCTACCAATACTAATTTTTTATTCACCTTGTTAAATAAAACCATTGTCATATATCCCCGTAATCTAAAGTTGAAATGCCTAACGCAAAGCTCAGTTGCCGCCGCGATAGCGGTGGTCAACTGGAGCGTTGAGTTAGGCTATAATTTTTGAAGTATTTTTTCATATTCTCTATGAGAACCAATCCAAAACCACAAAATTTCAGCATCATCAACAATGCCTACTGCTCTATAGTCGATGTTGATGCGCACCGAATAAACGGGTTTGCTGGAATGAACCCGCTTGAACTGCAAACTTGGGTGATATGGATTATTTTTAAATTGGGTATAGGCAATTTTTGCTTGCTTCCGAATATCCACGGGCAAAACGGAATACAACTTCCAAAATTTTTCTGTCGTGTACGAAATCACAGCCTGTCTAAGTCTAAAGGCTTAGTCTTACCTGCGCGATGTTCGCTTAAAGCCTCATCGGCGAGACTTGCTAAAAAATCTTCAGATTCGGCGAATAACGAATCCCATTTTTTTTCTACAAATAACTCATCCAGCAACCATTTTGCAATTATATTCTGTTGCATATCAGGAAGTTTGGATGCCTCTTGAAATGCTTGGTTAAGTAACTGTGTCATATAATTTTCCTGAGAACGTTCAATTGACGGTTTGCTAACGCGAAACAGTCTTACGGGTTAGGCATCTCTATCTTCCCTAAGATAAATTTTCATTTCCTTATAATCAACACCGAAATGCTCCAATAATTCTTTTATGTTCATTTTTATTTGGTTGGCAGATAAATTCAGCTCCAAGTAAAAATCTGAACCGAATTTCTCGGAAACCCTTAAGGCATCTGTTCTACGAGAGAAAAAACAATTACCTCTTCTGCTAACAAATTTTGACTCTTCTGGAAGCTTGGAAAAAAGCTGCGGATTTTTCATCTTTAGCTCTTTTAAAACTTGTATATAGAGGATTTTCCAAGTTTTCAATCCTTTGTATGCAGAGTTAATTTAGATTTGTGATGTTAAATATTTTCACTAATTTGTTGATTTGGGAACGCGGATAAAATAGCTCTTAATGCTTTATTTACCGATTCTGAATTAGTGAAAACCTTTGCAACATCAGCATCTAATGTTACTGTCACCAAAACTTGATTATTTGCAAACCTATTTCGTTTCGCCTTTGAATAATCAAAATTATATTCGGGTAACATATCGTCTTGCTCAATATCTTCTTTGTTGCTCATAATCTTTACGTTCTTTGTTTGTTGTTAATCTTGCACTTATTATTCGGATAACGCCGTTATTTCTTTCAGTAAATGAAACAATTAACAATCTTTTTTTGTCAGATAGTCCGATGATTAATTCTCTGTTTTCACCAACAGAATTCCAATTATCATCAAATATATAAGCTAGGTTATCATTAAACACTGTTTTCGCTTCATCAAACTCTATATTGTGTTTTTCCTTATTTCGACACGCCTTTTCTATATCCCATTCAAATTTCATTTTTCTAATATGTCTAGCCAATAATTAAAAAAGTCCAACACAAAAAACCAACCTACGCATTACATAAAACTAGAAAATACCAAATAGCTTGTAGACGCAGGTTGTATCGTTTATTTAAAATAAACAGCCCTGTCATTATTTGCTTTGGCAATATCAATCCATTGCCCTGTAATACTTAACTCGTCAGCCACTGTTTCAGCCGCACCGATTAATTGACCTAACGGTGAAAAAACTTGACGGTTTTTTTAGCAAAACGTTGTGCCGCTTTATCTCCTATTATGTTAATCACCTCAGTAGCATTTTCCTTAAATACTTTATAGGTAATCTTCGATAATTTTTGAGTCATTTCTATAGTAATGCTACTGGCTTCAGCTTGATTATTACTTTCAACGGCTTTTTTTAATTGTTCAGCTAATGTTACCAATCCTTCATTGATTGCGGCATTAGCAAATATACTCACCAATTTTTTCTTAGCATTGCCTTTTTCTGCTATCCATTTTGGTTCATCAAATATAGTCAATGCAGTATTCAGCACCATGTTACCTATCGCAGTTTCACTATTTTCTGATAAAACCGCATAACCGCCATTCGGTATTGAAAAGCCTATATTTAATTTTTTACTGCTTCCTGCATCTCTAGGGTCAAATGTCGAATATTCATCGTTATAACTATCATAGGTGGTTGTCCATTTATCCCATATATCGCCCACTACACTGGTTTCGGGACGATTACCGTCAAGACGAATAAAATTTGTCCAATTTCCTTGTTTGTCGTAAATATCAAGCATAGCATCGGCATAACCGCGATTATATAAATTAGCTGTGATATTCACTTTGCCACCACTAACATTTCTATTTAACCCGTCCACAATGTAGCTGGTGTTAATTAAGTTAATAGGAATATCACTATCTTTTGTTACTCCAAATACTGTAAATGTTGGGTGAACACACCAATTGGCATTATTTATACATTGGCCGGTATTACTAGAAATTCCGTTTTTAGTGGGTTTTACGCCTTGATGATAAAGGGCTGTGATTTCTGCGGCAGTTAGGGCGCGGTTGTAGATGCGAATTTCGTCACCAAAAAACTCGGAACGTCCACCGTGAAGATGTGCTGTCGCTCCAATAAACAAGCCATTCCAAGGATAGCTACCATTGGGTATAGCGTCTAAATTTTTTGTTGCTGATAAAACACCATCAATATAAAAATAGGCTGTTATTTGACTTCCATTAACTTTCCATACTCCAGAAAATAGATGCCAATTATCTTTATCCCACAATGGGCTACTAATGTAACTTCCCCCTTCCGCTGTATAAGCATTGCGTTTAGCTTCAAAACCTTGACTGGTAAGAAGATAAGTATAAGTGTCAATAAAGTCGGAGCCGAATGGCACAGATGCAAACTGTTGATCAAAAAAATTCATTTTGACTGGTTTAGCCCAGATTGTTGTAGAAAATGACTGTATATTAGGATTAAATTTCAAATCTTGAGCTAAAGGAACTGAAATATAATCATCTATTCCATCAAAATAAAACCCTTTTCCTTTTCTTCCCGTTACACATTGAGGATTACCGTTAATTGTTCCATCATGCCCATTTCCGCTATTATCTTTTGCGGTGCAATTATCGAAACTCCAATATGCCACCAAGCCAGTGTTTAAATCGGCGTTGGTGTATAAACAATCAGAAGGTTATTCTACCCCTATCCCCTTTTTTATTAAGACGCAGTTGTCCCTACCCGGACGGAAACCGGCATGCCGAGATAGGTCATGACATTCATGGCAGCAATGCGGGCATGAACCTCG